>JBGSSV010000117.1:0-1862 GCA_041736875.1 Chthoniobacterales bacterium
CCCGCCTGGCCGGCGCGCAGGGCGCGCTGGTGCGCTATTCGCCGGAGAGCGACGTCCGCTGGCACACCCTCGTGCAGCGCCCGCGTCCGCAGCCGGCGCAGAACGCACAGTTGGCCGTGTCTGACACGCTGGCCTTCATCCTGCTCGACGGCGAAATGCAGGCCGCGCGGCTTGAGGACGGCGCGGAAGTTTCGTTGCCCATGCCGGTCACTGCGGTCAAGGCCCTGGCGGCACGCGGTCAGCAACTGGCCGTGCTCGATGGGCCGGGACTGCGGTTCTACGCGCTGCCGGATTTTTCCCCGCGGGGCGCGGCCGACCAATTGCCGTCCGGTCTGGCCTCGGTCGCCCTGCTGGAGAACGGCACCGTTGCGTCAGCGGGTGACGGCTCGGTCTGGTTTTGGCAGAACAGTTGGAAGCGGCTGGATCTCCCGGATGAGGTCAAGGTTCGGGCGGTGTCGGGGGGCGTGGGCCGCACGTTTTGGGCCTTGCAAGAGAACGCCGGCGGAGCGCTTTCCGTCGCCCAATACAGCCCCGAGGAAGGACGCCTGGCCGAGTGGTCACCCGGACCGCAGGATGGAAAACTGACCGCCGTCGCCGGGGCGGTGGAGCGCGACTATTTCCTGGCGTCACTCGAGCTGCCTGGCGTGCAGCGCACCGTGGCCATTCGGCGCAAGGAGGACGGCAACGGATGGGAGTATGTCTTCGACAAAAAAATCACTGCGAGTGCGCGTTTCGGTTGGGCCAACGGCGTGCTCGTCCCCGATTCCGAAGAACTGCCCGAAGAACTCAAAGTGCCACTGGCGGAAAATCCGCTCGATCCCGCCGCCGCCACGAGTTTGGTTTTGCGTGCCGTGGCGGACCAAACCGGGACCGGCCTGGCCACCACCGATGGACTGCCTTTGCTCCGTGTTTCCGGGGAGGAAAGATTCGGCCGCGTCATGCTCGTGCCGGGCGCAACGCCCGACACGGCGCGATTTTTCCAGGGCGACGGTGCCTGCGTGGAGGAATATGCCTTGAGCCGTCTGGGCGAAATTTTGTCGTTTGATGCCGGCACTGTTGAGATGACTGCGGCTGGTGAGAAAGCGCCTCCACCAATCGAGGAGCCGGCGGCGCCCTGAGCGTTCCAAGGCTGCAGAACAATCGGCTGGAACGGAGCTCAGAGCTATGGATAGGCTGATCGGCGTTGTTTCCCCCGCCTTGGTCGTGAAAAAGCCAGACCAGCTTGAGTTCCACGAAGGGTATGCCTGCTTCCGGCCGGTGGGGCGGTTCACCATGGCTGAAGTCATCCAGGTTGGCGTCGAGGCCATTCGAGTCGCCGCGGACCACGAGGTTGCGAAGTTCCTCATCGTCGCCACAGGCGTAACCGGTTTGCCAGTTCCCACGACCTGGGAGCGTTTTGCCTTGGGTGAAGATTGGGCCCGGGTCGCACGCGGACTCAGAGTTGCCGTGGTTTGTGCGCCTGAATTGATTGATCCCGCCCGTTTCGGGATCACGGTGGCCCGCAACCGGGGCATGACCGTGGATGTCTTCGACTCCGAATCCGAGGCGCTGGCGTGGTTGCTGGGGTTGCCGTGAGAGACCGGCGATTTGTCGCGGCGCACCGGGGTGGGCCGCTCGGGCGGACTGATCATCGGAAGCTGGCCGCCTGGGCTGCGGATTGCGCGGATCGGCTCCTGCCGCTGTTCGAGCAGGGGCACGACGACACGCGGCCGCGGGAGGCGATTGCCCTGGCGCACGGCGGGTACGACACCCGACGCGCGGCCAAGGATCTCGACACTGTCTTTCCTCTCGGCCTGCTACGCGAGTTCGAGGCGCGAGGCGAGCTCGGAGCGGTGGCGCCGCGGCACATCGCGTTCATGGGG
>JBGSSV010000126.1:0-44739 GCA_041736875.1 Chthoniobacterales bacterium
CTGCAGGCTCCGCGCGAGGTCCTCGGCGCGCAGCGGACGGTCGGGGCGCTCGCTTTCGCCGAATCCGACCCAGTCCGGGGCGAGGACGCGGTGCGTGGCGGCGAAGGCCGGATACACTTTCGACCACTCGTAGGAAGCCGCACCGGGGAAGAAATCATGCAGGAAGACAAGCGGTTCCCCCTCCCCACTCACGTGATACACCATCTGGCCGCGGGTCGTGCGTTGGACGCGGCGGGAGAAGACCGAAGGGGAAATGATGTCGGGTAGCGAAGGGGCGGGCAACGGACGCGAGCGGAGGCGCAGGGCCACCACGGCGGCACCAAGCAAGCCGGCGCCGAGGCCCATGCCCAGGCTTCTTTTCCACTGCGGGGCCATGGTCGTCTAAACGAATTCGACGCCGCGGGGCCCCCGCTCGATGTGCCCGATGATGCGTCCGCGGAGCAACCTCGCCGCCGCGGCCGCCTCGCGACCCGGGACGACGGCAACCAGCCCGACGCCCATGTTGAAAACGCGAAACATTTCCTCCTCCCCCACCCGCCCGGCTTCTTGGATCAGGCGAAAAAGTTTCGGCACGCGCAGGCGGCCGCGGTCGATGATCGCGCGGCAGTCCGCCGGCAGCGAACGCGGAAGGTTGTCCGGCAGGCCGCCACCCGTGATGTGCGCCGCGGCGTGGAGCATCCCCGGTGGGAGGGCGCGCAGCCGCGGCCCGTAATTCCGGTGAACACGAAGCAACTCGTCGGCCACGGTGCCGCGCAACCCGGGCACACGGTCATTCACCCCGAGGCGCATTTTGCCGAGGATAACCTCGCGGGCCAGCGTGTAGCCATTGGTGTGGAGCCCGTTTGAGGGCAGGGCGATCAAGGCATCACCCGGGCGCACCCGCGAGCCATCCAAGATCTCCCGGCGTGCCACCACGCCGACGATGCAGCCGACGAGATCGTAGTCCGGGCCGTGATAAAGCCCCGGCATCTGCGCCGTCTCGCCCCCGAGCAGCGCGCAACCGGCCCGCCGACAGGCGCGGGCCAAGCCGGCAATGACCGAGGTGAAGACCGCCGGATCGAGTTTTCCCGCCCCGAGGTAGTCGAGGAAAAACAGCGGCTGCGCCCCCATCACGGCGATGTCGTTGACGCAATGATTGACCAGATCCTCGCCGACGGTGTTGTGGCGTCCGGCCAGCACCGCGATCTTCAACTTTGTTCCGACCCCATCCATGCTAGCGACCAGCACGGGGTCCTTCATCCCGGGGAAGGCCGCGCGGAAAAGTCCGCCGAACCCCCCGACCCCGCCGAGGACGCGGGGCCCGTGGGTCTGGCGGACCAAGGCAGGCAGACGATCTTTCAGGGCATTGCCGAGGTCGACATCGACCCCGGCCCGGGCATAGGCGGCGGGGCGGGCACTCATGATGGGTCAAACAATCCGCCGGTTTCACGGCTGAAAAATCCCCCGCGCGCGGCAGGGCGCTCCATCACGTCCTTGCGCAAGCCTGGATCGACGGCCAGAGGATAATCCCCGGAGAAGCACGCGGTGCAAAAGCTGTTCGCCGGCCAGCCGGTCGCTCCCACCATGTCATCGACCGAGAGGTAGGAGAGGCTGTCGACCTCGAGGTAATCGCGGATTTCAGCCAGCGACATGCGGTTGGCCAGCAACTCCTGCGGATCGGGGAAATCGATCCCGTAGTGGCAGGGAAAGCGGTGCGGGGGACAACTGATGCGCAGGTGAACCTCGCGGGCGCCCGACTCGCGGAGGTTGACCACGCGCGCGCGGGCCGTGGTGCCACGCACGATCGAATCATCGACCACGACGACCCGCCGGCCGCGCACGGCATCGGCGATGAGGTTCAATTTCACCCGCACGTCGAAATCGCGGATCATCTGCGAAGGCTGGAGAAACGTCCGCCCGATGTAGTGGTTGCGCACGAAGGCGTGTCCGAGCGGAATGCCGCTCTCCTCCGAGTAGCCCTGCGCGGCGTAGTTGCCGGAATCGGGCACCGGCACGACCAGATCGGCCGCGACCGGATGCGCCCGGGCCAACCGCCGTCCCATCTCGACCCGCATCTCGGCCACGTTGCCGCCGCCGAGATTGCTGTCCGGACGGGCGAAGTAAACGAGCTCAAAAATGCAGAAGGCCTGCCGCGCGGGAGCGAAGGGAAAAAGGGAACGCGGGCCGTCCTGGTCGATGATGACCACCTCGCCGGGAGCGATCTCGCGTTCGAAGCGCGCCCCGATCAGATCAAGAGCACTGGTCTCGGAGGAGAGCACCCAGCCCGAGCCGACCCGCCCGAGGACCAGAGGACGAAATCCATGCGGATCACGCACCCCAACGAGCGCCTCGGGGGTGAGAATGACGAGAGAAAACGCACCTTGCACGGCGCGCAGGGCAGCAAGGGGTTCGCCCGAAGCAGCCTGACGGGCGAGGAGGTGGAGGATGATTTCGCTATCCGTCGTGGTGTGAAAAATCGAGCCTGCGTCCTCCAACTCCGAGCGCAGCGCCCCGGCGTTGACCAGATTGCCGTTGTGCGCCATGGCCACCGGGCCGCGGGCGGTGTCGGCCACGAGCGGTTGCGCGTTGGCCAGGGTGCTTGATCCGCTGGTCGAGTAACGCACATGGCCGATGGCCCGGTCCCCCACCAGACGCTGAAGCGAGGCGGGGTCGAAGACCTGCGAGACCAGACCCATGGCCCGATGCGCGTGGAAGGGTTGCCCCGGCCCCGCACAGGAAACAATCCCGGCGCTCTCCTGCCCGCGATGCTGCAAGGCAAACAATCCATAGTAGGAGAGGAGGGCGGCGTCCGCATGCCCGATGACGCCGAAGACCCCGCATTCATGGCGGGGCGTCGAGGAGGAAGGGTTCAAGGTCAGCGGGCGGTTCGGCGGGATATTAGCGCCGGCAAGATTTTTGGCAATGCGCCTTCGCTTGCCCCCGTGGATCGAACGCCGCACGATAAGGTCGTGGTGACAAAACTCCACCGTCCGAACGTGGCGGCGATCATTCGCAGCCACGAAGGCCTGGTCCTCATCGGCCAGCGCTTCGACTTCCGTGAAAGCTGGCAATTTCCGCAAGGCGGGGTGGATGCGGGTGAGAGCGAGGAGGAGGCCCTGCGGCGCGAGGTGGTCGAGGAGGTCGGCATTGATCCGGAGGCTTACACGATCGCGGCGCGCCGCGGACCCTACTTTTACGATTTTCCCGGCGGCGCCAAACGTCGCGGTTTCCACGGCCAGCGGCAGACCTATTTCCTTTGCCAACTGTCCGCTCGGGAAGTCCCCGTCATCGATCTGGCGCGAACCTGCGGCGAATTCATCGCCCTGCGCTGGGTGCAGCCCGCCGCATTTCCTCTTGAGTTCGTTCCGCCCATGAAGCAAGCGGTCTACCGCGAGGTGCTGAGGGACTTTTTCGCGAGGTGACCACACCCGGTCAGGCACAATTGGATTGACCACGGAGGAGCCGGACATAGACTGCTCGGCTTATGTTGAGTTTCGGATCTCTCTCGGTGGTGGTGGCAGCCCTGCTCGGCACCGTATGGTGGGTGGCCGGTCAGGATGACCGCAATTCCTGATCCGCGACCCGGCCCGACGCATTTGAGAAATATGGCCATCCCCACCAAAGAGGTTTCCCTCCTTCGCTTCCGTTGGAAGTTGTCAGAAGTCCCCACGAAACCGGAGATGGTTTCGCCCTTCACCCTGCGTGCGGCGGACGAGCAGGAGTATGCCGAAGCCCGGCATTTGATTCACTCCGCTTACAGCCTCGACCCCGAGTGGAGCGGTTGCAAGTCCCACATCGAGGGGTATGTGCTGGAGGGGATCAAGCGCGTCTTCGAGGAGGACGAGCCAACCTGTATTTTCGTCCAACACGGCAACCGCGTGATCGCGGCGTCGGTCTACGAAGTGGAACCGGAGGGCGGGATTCATCTTCTCAGCGGCCCCTGCGTGCAGACCGAATACCGCAACCGTGGCATCGGCGGCGCCCTGCTGGGAGCCAGCCTGGCCGCCCTGCGCGGCCGCGGGTTGACCGAGGCCTTCGGCCAAACCCGGCCCAACACGCCTTCAGCCAAGTTTCTTCTGACCAAGTTTGGCGGCCTGCCTTGCCCGGTCGAGATTCCGGCAGCCGCTCCGAAAGTTGCCGCCGCCGCCGCGGCCTGACCGGGATTGCCCTTGCACGCTGCGCTCCGCAGTGCTGCATTGAGTGCTTATGTTGGAACTGCTCTTCGTCGTGGCGCTCATGTGCTGGGCGGCCATCAGTTGCCTGCAATACCTTGCAGCCCTGCCAGCCGGTCCCGCCCTTCTCGCCGCCCTTGTTCTCGTTCCCCCACTGGCCGCCCTGCGTGCCCGCCATCTGGTTCCGGCTTGCAGCCTCGATCTTCTCTCCAGTGGGCGCCGCCCGGTTCCTCCGGAGCGTTTTTTCTGGCCGAGCACGCGCCGCAAACTTGGCCGCCGGGCTCTGGCGGCACTGTTTCTGGCGGGGGCGGCTTGGGCCCTCGCTTTGAACCGCCCGGAGCGCCTGGCCGCAGATTGGGCCTCGCTTCCCGGGTGGCTCCTGTCGGTGTCGGCCGCCGCTTGCTCGATTGAGTTCCTGTCCTGCAGTTGGATCTACCTGCGCGCTTCCCAACGGTTCGACGCGCAAGCGCCGGGGCTCGTTGGTTGGTTGCGGCGCGGCCTGTATTGGCTCTCGGACAACCACGAGTTCCTCGGCGAGGAGCCGCTGCCCCGGGAGAAGCGGAAGAGGGAATCGGTCTACTGACCAAGGGGCGCGACCCGGCGGACGGCGATCAACCCGGTGTCCAGTCCCAAGGCCCGCCCCGCCACCTGCAAAAAGTGATCAGGCTGGTCGGTGAAGGAGATCTCCAAACGACCACTCCCCCCGGGCGATGCAGCCAGGCCGTGGTGATCGAGGAATTGCTTCACCGCCGCAGCGCAGTTGTCACCTGAGTCCACCAGACGGATGCCCGGACCTGCTGCCCGCGCCACGGCCGGCGCGAGCAACGGATAATGAGTGCACCCCAGCACCAAGGTGTCGGCATCGCCGTCGCGGAGCGGTGCGAGATAGCGCTGCAAGACCGCGTCCGTCACCGGATCCGAGAGCAGGCCTTCCTCGATAAGGGGAACGAGGAGCGGGCACGCCAAGCTGGTCACCCGGATGTCGGCACGGGCGGAACGCAAGGCCTGTTCGTAAGCGCCGCTGCCGATCGTGGCCTTGGTTCCGATGACAGCCACATGCCCGCTGCGGGTCGCCGCAAGAGCCGCCTCGACGCCGGGTTCGATCACTCCGAAAACCGGAACGGGACAAGTCTCGCGCAATCGCGGAAGCCCCAAGGCAGAGGCGCTGTTGCAGGCCACCACAACCAACTTGGCCCCCTCCGCGACAAGCATCGTGGCGATCTCCTCGGAATAGCGCTCGATGGTCGCGCGGGTTTTTCCCCCGTAGGGCACGCGCGCGGTATCGCCCAGATAGATGATCCGCTCCTGCGGCAAGGCGCGGCGCAGCGCGCTGACCACCGTGAGCCCCCCCACCCCCGAATCGAAAACCCCCACCGGGGAAGAAGCCTGCACGATCAGAATCCGTTCTGCTGCGAGGATTGTTGATTGTCGCCCAGGACGTCAAACGCCAGCGGCAGCGTGATGTCAGGCGCCTCCTTGAGCGTGAGCATGAGGAGAAAGCCCACGCCGACTTCGCCCTGGTCCGTGCCGGCATAGTCTGCACGGTTGTCCGTGACCATGAAGCCGGCCGAGATCAGCCACGAACTGAGGTCACGGTGCACCATGTAGCGCTGCAGATCCCATGTCTCGTAGGTAACGTCGTAGCGACCGGAAGCGCTGACCGCCCAGTTCTCGTTGATCCGCCAGTAGCCGCCCACCGTCGCCTGGCTGTCATCCTGGAAGTAAGGGCTGCTGCTGATGTAACGCTGCGAGAAATAGACGGAGAGGTCAGCCATCGGCTCCCACCGCAGATAGGAATTCACATCGGTGAAGCCGCCCTCCGAGATGGGCATCTGCGTGTAGGCACCGGCGCTCAGCCACGGGACCGGCGCAATGACCACGTTGTTGTAAAGGTTGGAGAACTGCCCCGGGTCATCCTCGTAAGGGTTGTTGAAGTTGACATCAAGGAAGGTCTCGAGAGCGAACCACTCGTGGTTGCCGTCATCGCGCCGGGTGATCAGCCGGTTCCGCACGCCGAGGCGCAGGATGCTCGACGTGTCGATGCTGTCGATCATGCTGAACTGGGGAAAATTGAGCGAAGGCAGGATGGACGAGGGCACGATGCGGTCAAACTGGAGGATCTCATCGGCCGGGTCTCCCATGTTCTCGACCCAAGCATAGTTGGCGAAGGGCTGGAAAACGTGCAGGAGTCCGTCGAGACCGAGGAAGGTGGACTGGGCTTTCTCAAAGCGAGCCGAGAGCTTGAAGGAACCTTCGATGCCGGCGTTGACGATCGGGCGGAAGGTTGCGTCTTCGTAGTCGCCGGTGAGTGAAACCTCCTCCGTGTTGCCGCTGCGGCTGTAGTAAGTCCCCCGGAAGCCGACCCGCGGGGTGAGAGAGAGCCAGCCGAAATAGGTCTTCGGGTAGGACAACTGGTGGAAGGTGTCGAAGCGGAAGGCGGAATAGTTCTGCAGGTCCTCCGTGCTCAGATCCCGCGGGACCAGGCCGTCGTTGTAGACCCCATCCTCCAACTGCGTGATGTAGTCCGGCTGTTCACCCGAAGGATAATTGCGCTGCAAGTAGCCGGCGCGGGTGGCCCCATCGTAAAAGACCGGCAACCCGAAGAGCGAAGTCTGCTTGACCGTCCAAGTCGCCTCCGGCAGGCGGGACGTGGTTTCCTGCCAGTCGTTCATCTGCCAGCGAGCCAGCAGGTTCACCTGGAAACTCTCGGTCAGCCAGGTCAGCGACGTGTTGTTGTCCGGCTGCGGGTCCACGGTGAACTCCGCGGGAAAAAAGTCCTGGAGAAAATACTGGTCGCTGATGCTGTTGATGTCCGACGTGATGTAAACGTCCTCGGTGATGACCAAACGGTTCTTGAACGAGACGATCCACCGGTCCTGATTCGGAGGGTCGGTGCGGGGGAAGGCCGTGTCGTTGGTCTCCGGATCGGTGTCATTGGCGTAGTAGGCGCGGAAACTTCCGCTGCTCGAGTCCTTCGGCCCGTAGGTTCCGTCGAGATTGACTCCGATGGCCACGCCACGCTCGGTCCGGTAGTCAAACCGCGCCACGCCGTCGATTTTCTTGGTCAGGGGGAAGCGGTAGCCGAGGAGGGCGAAGGCACCCCAGGTCGAGTTGTAGCCCGGTTTGATATCCCAACCCGTCTGACCGAGCGGAGCATAGAGGTAGGGAACCCAGAAGACCGGGGTCTCCCCGACATAAAGCGTTGCGTTGGTCAAAATGACCCGGTCGTCGGGATAGATCCGCGCACCCTTGGCCCGCACGTGGTAGTCAGGCTCGGAACTGTCGCTCGTGGTCAGCTGGAGCGACTGCCCGAAAACCTGCTTCATGGTCGGCGCCCGCATTCCGACCGAGCGGAACTTGAAGACCTGATCGCCGCCCTCGAAATCGAGCGCCTGGATCTGCTTGGTCTCGAGATTGAAGACGGCGCGCTGACCGTTGAGGATTTTTCCGTCGTTGTAGATGCGGATATTCCCGACCAGTAGCACCTCGCGGGTCTCCGGGTTGTATTCGGCGTAATCGCAGTAGATGTCGGTTCCCCGGAAATGGATCTGCACATTGTCCTCGGCCACCGCAACCCCGCCGTCGAAACGGGTTTCTCCGTCGGAGCGTATTTCGACGGGCACATCGCTGAAGCTGCCGAACTGCCCGCGAACCGGCAAAACAGAGAGCAGCGCCGCGATCAGGACAAACAGCGATTTGCGCATGAGAGGTGAAGGGTAAAAAAGGCCACCCACGAAGCAAAACAAATGTGCGCCGCGACGATGGAAATCGCTAGTCTTGGTAGCCAAGTGGATGCCTCTGATGCCAGGCCCACGCCCCGGTGACAATCGGTTCGATACTCTGGAAGCGGGGTTCCCATCCGAGTTCCCGCCGAATTTTGTCCGAAGCGGCGATCAGTCGCGGAGGGTCGCCCGGACGCCGGGGCTTCTCGACGACGGGAATGTCCCGGCCGGTGATGCGGCGGCAGCAGTCGATCACCTCCCGCACCGAGGTCCCTCCACCGGTGCCAAGGTTGAAAAAGCCACTCTCGGTGCGCTCCAAAGCGCGGATGTGTGCATCGGCCAAGTCGAGGATGTGGATGTAATCGCGGATGCAGGTGCCGTCAGGTGTCTCGTAGTCCGTGCCGTAAATCTCGACCGCCTCCTTCTGGCCCAACGCCACTTTGAGGATGTTCGGGATCAGATGCGTTTCGATGCGGTGATCCTCGCCGAAAATTTCCGAGGCTCCCGCGGCATTGAAGTAACGCAAGGCCGTGAACCGCAGGGCGTGGATCTCGTCATACCAGCGCAGAATGCGTTCGAACATGAGCTTGGACTCGCCGTAGGGATTGATCGGGCGTTGGGGAAGCGACTCGTCGATGGGCATTCTCTCCGGAATGCCGAAAGTCGCGCAGGTCGAGGAGAAGACCAGCCGTTTGACCCCGTGCTCGACCATCGCATCGAGAAGATTGATGCCGCAGGTCACGTTGTTGCGGAAATACTTCGAGGGATTCGTCATGGACTCACCGACCAAAGCATTGGCGGCGAAGTGCATCACCGCGTCGGGCGCGAACCCGCCGATGGCCCGGGCCACCGCCTCGCGGTCACCCAGATCGGCGTGAAAGAACGCCGCCCGCCCGTCGATCGCCGCCCGGTGCCCCTCGGTCAGGTTGTCGAAGACCGCGACCTCATGCCCGCGGTTGAGCATTTCCTCCACGCAAATGCTGCCGATGTAGCCCGCGCCGCCGGTGACGAATATCTTCATCGGCAAGGTATAACCAAAGCTTTCCGGGCAATCAAATGCCTTCCCCACCGCCTCCCGGGCGAGACACCACTTCCTCCGTGGCACCCCGATGGGTCAGGTAGAACAGCACCGGCACAGCCATGCGGCTGAGCAACAGGGAGGCCACCTCCCCCGCCATGAGCGAAATGGCCAGCCCCTGAAAAATCGGGTCGAACAAAATGACCCCGGCCCCCACGACGACAGCCATGGCCGTGAGGAGCATGGGGCGGAATCGCACGGCGCCGGCATCGATCACCGCCTGATCAAGGGGCATCCCTTGGGCCCGCCGAAGCTGGATGAAGTCGACGAGAATAATGGAATTGCGCACGACGATGCCCGCCCCGGCCATGAAGCCGATCATGGAGGTGGCGCTGAAGAACGCACCCATGGCCCCGTGCGCCGGCAGGATGCCGACGAGGGAAAACGGAATGGCCGCCATGACGACGAGCGGGGTGATGAATGAACCGAACCAGCCGACCATCAGGAGATAAATCAGGACCAACACCGCCGCGAAAGCCAGCCCGAGATCGCGGAAGACCTCGATGGTGATGTGCCATTCGCCGTCCCACTTGACCGCCGGAGCGAAGTCGGTGAACGGGAGGTTGGCGTTGTAAATTTCGACCCCGCCGTCCGCGCCGCCGAAGTCAGCGGCCGGCAGGGCTTCGAGGCGTTTGTTCATTTCCAGGATCGCGTAAACCGGGCTCTCCACCTCGCCGGCCACGTCAGCCATCACGTAGACGACCGGCTTGAGGTTCTTGTGGTAGATGCTTTGGTCTTCGACCGAGCGATCGACCCGCACCAACTCGCGCAGGGGCACGAGCGGCGCGGCGCCATCGGTCCCCGGCTCCGGGAGCGCGTTCGCATCGCCCGAGCGCACCCGCAGCGATAGCATCTGCTCGGGCGAAGACTTTTCCCGGGCGGGCAGTTCAAGCACGAGATTCACGTCCTCCTTTTCGCGGGGCAGATGGACAAGATCGACCGATTGGCCACGCGTGGCGATGGCCAGGGTGCGTGAAATGGTGTCCGCGCTGATACCGTTCAAAGCCGCTTTTTCCTTGTCGACGACGAAGCGCGCCTTCGGTTGGGCCGACTCGACATACCAGTCGACATCGACCACGCCGGGCGTTTCCTCGAGGATCCGTCTCACTTCAGTGGCCAGCTTGAGCCGCGAAGCCTCATCCGGCCCGTAGACCTCGGCGACCAGGGTTTGCAGCACCGGAGGGCCCGGAGGCACTTCGGCCACCGCGAGACGGGCCCGGTAACGCGCCGCGATCTCGGCCAACCGCGGACGCACCCTTTTGACGATTTCGTGGCTTTGCTCGCGGCGCTCATGGCGCGACTGCAGGTTGACCTGCAAATCGGCCACCGCGGGGCCCGAACGCATGAAATAGTGCCGCACCAGGCCGTTGAAGTTGAAGGGCGAGGCGACGCCCGCATAGATCTGCACATCGCGCACCTCCGCCTCCGGAAGGATGGCTTCCGCCATCTCACGCGCCACGGCCGCCGTCTGCTCGAGCGAGCTGTCCTCGGGCATGTTGAGGATGACTTGGAACTCGCTCTTGTTGTCGAAGGGCAACATCTTCACCTTGACGATCCCCAGAGGCACGAGGGCGAACGAGCCGAGGAGGAGGACGACGATGGCCGCGAGGAAAGCCCAGCGCCATTTGGGGTCGTGGATCAGGTGCCCCATCCACCGGCGATAGAGCAAAGTGAAGGCGCCTTCTCTCTCCCCGTGGCCGCGGTCTCCCTTGACCTCGCCGGCCAGCATGCGCCGTGCCGCCCAAGGCGTGACCACAAAGGCGATCAGCAGCGACCAGAACATCGCTGCGCTCGCCCCGATGGGAATCGGACGCATGTAAGGCCCCATCAGGCCGCTGACAAAGGCCATCGGCAGAATCGCGGCGATGACGGCCAGGGTGGCCAGAATGGTCGGGTTTCCCACCTCGGCCACCGCCTCGACGGCCACCTCGCTGAGATCACGGCCCCGACTGGCTGGCAGTCGGTAGTGACGCACGACGTTCTCCACCACCACGATCGCGTCATCGACGAGGATGCCGATGGAGAAAATCAGAGCGAAGAGGGTGATGCGATTGAGCGTGTAACCGTAAAGATAGAAAACCAGCAGGGTCAGGGCCAAAGTCGTCGGGATGGCGATGGCCACGACCAACGATTCACGCCAGCCGAGCACGAACATGACGAGCAGGGACACACTGACCACGGCAATGGCCATGTGGAAAAGCAACTCGTTGGATTTTTCCGCCGCCGTCTGGCCGTAGTCCCGGGTGACCGTGATCTGCACATCCGCGGGCAAGAGCCGGCCGCGCACCTGAGCCACCTTGCGCAGGACCTCGCCGGCCACGTCAACCGCATTGGCACCCGGCTGTTTGGCCACGCTGATCGTGACCGCGGGCTCAATGCCCCGGCCGCGGGCCGCCTGCAGGACATAAGCCCGCGGCTCTTCCGGGCCGTCGCTGATCTCGGCAACGTCGCGCAGGTAGACCGGGCGACCCGCGTAAACCCCCACCACGATCCGGCCGACCTCCTCCGCGTTGGTGATAAACCCGCCGGATTCGACCAGGATCGTTCGATTTTCCGAGGTGATCGCACCCGAGCGCGTCTGGCGGTTGCTTTGCTCGAGCATGGGGACAATCCCGGCCGCCGTGACGCCGCGCGACGCCATCCGCACCGGATCAAGTTGCACCCTCACCTGCCGGCGCAACCCGCCGATCAAGGTCGTCTCGGCCACCTGCGGAATCTGCTTGATCGCATCCTGCACCTCGGCCGCGAGGCGCCGTAGTTCCATCGGCCCCTGCTCCGCACTGTGCAAGGTCAGAGCGAGAATCGGCACATCATCGATCGTCCGCGGCTTGATCAAAGGCGGCGCCACCCCGTGCGGGATACGGTCGAAGTTCGTCTGCAGTTTCTGGTTGAGACGAACAAGGCTTTGCTCCAGGTCCGAGCCAACCTTGAAGCGCACGACGACGAGACTCTCGGTCGGCCGCGAGGTGGAATAGACGTATTCGACGCCGGGGATCTCCCAGAGCAGTTGTTCCATCGGACGCGTCACTCGCTCCGCCACCTCGCGGGCCCCCGCTCCCGGCATGGAAACCAGAACGTCGATCATCGGCACTTTGATCTGAGGCTCCTCCTCACGCGGGAGGAGAATGATCGAGGCCAAACCGAGCAGGATGGCCGCGACAATCAGCAGCGGGGTCAGCTTGCTGTCGACGAACATGCGGGCAATCCGCCCAGCGACACCATCGGAAAGCTCCCCCGCCTTCAAGGCTGCGCCTCCACCATCAAGCCGTCGGTCAAGAGCGCCGCCTCGACGGTCACCACCCGCTCGCCGCCCGACAGACCACTGAGAATTTCCACGGCTCCGTCGATCGTCCGGCCAGTGCGGACCAGACGCAGGCGCGCCCGGCCTTCGTCGACGACAAAGACACTCTCGACCTGACCCCGCCGCACAACCGCATCCTGCGGCACCATGATCGCGGGCCGTTCGATCACCGGGACGCGCGCACGACCGAACTGACCGGCGCGGAGTTTTTTCCCCGGCGGCAGGTCGAGTTTGACGAGGAAGGTGCGGCTGCCAGCCGAGGCGGAGGGTGCGATTTCAGACACGGTGCCCTCGTGGACCGAGCCGGCGGCATCGACGCTGACGCGGAGGACTGAGCCCATGGTGATCCGATCGACCAGGGCCTCGGGAACCTCGCATTCAAAACGAAGGAGGGAGGAATTCTCCATTTCAAACAAGGGCTTGCCCGGGGTGGCCAGGTCGCCGACTTCGGCGAGCTTGCGCGTGACAACGCCATCGAAAGGTGCCGTGATCTCCGTGTATTGCAGCATGGTGCGGGCTTCAACCAGACCGCCTTCGGTCGTCCGCAACCGCATCGTCGCGGCATCGAACTCCTGCCTGGTCGAGGAACCGCTTTGGAGCAACTTCTCCACCCGGCCGAAGTCCTTCGCCGCCTGGTCTCGGGTGGCAACAGCCTGATCGAGACGGGCTTTGATCTCCCTCGCGTCGGTGGTAGCGAGGACGGTGCCCCGCGTCACACGCGCTCCCGGAGCCGTGTTGACCTCCTCAATCACCCCGGTGATCTTGGAGGACAAAACCGCACGCTGCGCGGCCTCAACGGTGCCAACCACATCTTCCTCGTCCCAGAGCGGACGCGAAACAACCTCATGCACGGTGACCGGACGCGCCGCTATCGCGGCCGCTGGTCCGGACTCTGGCCCGGACCGATCACAGGCCGGCAAAAGCAGAGCGGCCAGCAAGATTGTCCGCGACCAACGTAATGACATTTTCATTGCTGACTGATAATATTACCCGTTAGTAATAAAACAAGAAACAAAATGAGCACTCCGACCCCACGCCAGTTGATCCGTGTCGCCGCCCTCTTTGCCGTGCTGGGTGACCCAGTCCGCTTGCGTATCCTCCAGTGCCTCCGTGATGGCGCCCGCCCCGTGGGTGAGATTCACCGGCTCTGCCGGCTCAAACAGGCCAACACCTCCAAGCACCTCCGCGTCCTTCGCGAGGCGCTTGTGGTCACGGCCGAGCGCGACGGCACAACCATCCGCTACGCGGTCTCCGATCCGCTGGTCCTCGCCCTCTGCGACCTGGTTTGCCGGAAAAGGCGCTAATAGGCGCAGTAGGTGCGGTGGAAAGCGATATCCAGCTCGATCAACCGCGCCTGAACCCCGTCGAGATACTCGTGCAAACCGACGGCGAAAATGCCGTCCACCGTGGCGTAATCGAGCTGGGAACGCAGCAACCCCGAGAGGCGCTCCGGTTCGTTCGCAAAGTGCCCGGCCTCGGTGCCGGAAATCTCATGCAGGCACTCGTCGAGTCGGTCCACGCTGAAGCGGATGGAGCGCGGAAAGCCGGCGTGGCAGATGAGAAACTCCGCCACCCCCCACGAGGTGACGTTGCCCTTGCGGATCTTGAGGTAGGCTTCCATCCCGCTGCAGGAACGCAGGAGAGAGAGCCATTGGGAGATGTCCACACTCCCGCCAACCTGTTCGCCGCTCGGCAGGAGGATGTGATACTTCAAATCGAGGATGCGTGAAGTGCTGTCGGCGCGCTCGATGTATTTGCCCGCCTGGATGAAGCGCCAGGCTTCCCCGTGGGTCATGGTCGCGTCGGTCACACCTTGGAAAAGCTGCGAGGCCTCGGTGACTTTCTCGTAAAAGGCGTGCGAGTTGGCGCGGAAGGCGCGCTGGGCCGAGCCGTCCTTGAAATAGAGCCAGGTCTCGTTGACCTTCTCCCACATTTCGCTGGAGATCTGGTCGCGCACGGCCCGTGCGTTCTCGCGCGCGTGGTTGATGCAGGAAAGGATGGAGTTCGGGTTGCGCGTCTCGAACGTGACATACTCCAGCACGGCCGAGGCGGTGAACTCACCATGCAACTCGGCGAACAATTCCGTGTCCTCCAGCGTGCTCAGAATCGGCCGCCAGAACTGCCTTTCCGTCGCACCCCCGCGGTTCTCGAAATCCAGCAGCATCTGCACGTTCACATCGAGAAGACGGGCGTTGTTCTCCGCCCGCTCGATGTAGCGGCCCATCCAATAAGTTGAATCTCCGACGCGGCTGAGCATGGCTTAAACCTCACCCTCCCCGTCGATGACCCAAGTGTCCTTGCTTCCGCCCCCTTGCGACGAGTTCACCACCAAGGATCCCTTACGCAGCGCCACCCTGGTGAGGCCGCCGGGAATGATGCGGATCTCGTCGCCGCAAAGAATGAAGGGCCGCAGGTCGATATGCCGCCCCTCCGTCGCGCCATCGCACCAGGACGGGGAACGCGAAAGCGAGATGACCGGCTGGGCGATGAAGTTGCGCGGATCGGCTTCGATCAACCCGCGGAATTGCTCGATTTCCTCCTTGGTCGCCCGCGGACCGATCAACATCCCGTAACCGCCGCTCTCGTTCGCGGACTTGACCACGAGGTTCTCCAAATTGGCCAGGATGTGCTTGCGCTCGGAATCCACCGCGGAAAGGAAGGTCTCGACATTCGGGAGGATGGGGTCCTCGCCGAGATAGAATTTGATCATGGCCGGCACGTAACAATAGACCACCTTGTCGTCAGCGATGCCTGTGCCGATCGCATTGGCCAAGCTGACGTTGCCCTGCCGGTAGGCTTCGACCAAGCCCGGAACACCGAGGAGTGAGTCCGGACGAAAAACCTCCGGATCAAGAAAATCATCATCAATACGCCGGTAGATGACGTGCACCGGCTTCAACCCCATGGTCGTCTTCATGTAGACTCGGGCGTTCTGCACCACGAGGTCGGCTCCGGTGACAATCTCGATGCCCATGGATCGGGCGAGGAAGGAGTGTTCGAAGTAGGCGGAATTGTAGATGCCCGGGGTGAGAAGCACCGTGGTCGGATCGCCGCCAGCCGCGGGCGGCGCGATATACTCGAGCACATCAAGCAAGTCCTGCGCGTAGCGGTCGACCGGACGCACGCCATAGCGGGAAAAGAGCTGCGGGAACACCCGTTTCATCGTCATCCGGCTCTCGAGAACGTATGACACCCCGGAAGGGCAGCGCGCGTTGTCCTCAAGCACGAGGTATCGACCCTCATGATCGCGGATGAGATCCGTGCCGCAAACATGGATGTAGATGTTCTTCGGCACATCGAAGCCGATCAGCTCCGGACGGAAGTGCTTCGCACTGCGGATGATCTCCTCCGGGATCACCCCCTCCTTGACGATGCGCTGGTCGTGGTAGATGTCGTGGAGGAAAGCGTTGAGCGCGGTCAGGCGCTGCTTGAGCCCGCGCTCGACGTGGGACCACTCGGATTGCGGAATAATCCGCGGAATGAGATCGAAGGGAAAGATCCGCTCCGTTCCCTCCTGCTTGTCATTGTAGACGGTGAAAGTGATTCCCTGGTTGAGGTAGGACTGCTCGGCAATCTGTCTCTTGCGGTTGAAATCCTCGACCGTGAGGTCTTGCGAGCGTTCCAGCAGCAGCCGGTAGTGAGGACGGACCTTGTCGGGCGCCGCGAACATCTCGTCAAAGAAGTCGCCGGGATCGTAGTCGGCAAAGAGGGGCATGGGGCGGAAAATCAGTAAGCAGAGCAGAATGCGTGCCAGTCCTCAAGCAGATGCCACCGCGCCGGCGGCCATTGCCGCGGCTACCTCGTTGAGCTTGCCTGTCCTCACATCGTAAATGTAGCCGTAGATGGGAATGGTCGCCGGCACCAGCGGGTGGTTGCGGATCCGCCTCACATCGTCAAGCACCGCCTGCTCGCCGTCGGTGAACGTCAGCCAGTCAACCTTCGCCCCCTCCGGCGAGCCGGGTCCCGCCCCAACATCACGCCAGCCGCTTTTCTCCAGCACGGCCTGCTCCAGACTGTGGGCCAGCAGGTCGGCCATGACCTCGTTGTTGAACAAAGCCATTCCGCAGTCAGTGTGATGGATGACGAAAAATTCCTTCGTCCCGAGCAGCTTGTAGGAAATGACGAGCGAGCGGATGGCATCATCGCTGGCCCGTCCTCCCGCATTGCGGATGATGTGGGCGTCACCTTCGGCCAGACCGGCGAAGCGCGAGGGCAACATGCGGGAATCCATGCAGGTGAGCACGGCAAAATGACACGTGGGCGGCAGGAGCAGTTTGCCCCGCTCGCCGAAGTCGGCGACGTAGGCGGCGTTGGCCGCTTCGACTTTTCGGACGATGGGTGATTTTTGCATGGGAGGTTTCCTGATGAGAACAGCCATAAGTAGAGGAAAGCCTGCCGGCGTGGCCAGCGCGAAGCCGGATGTTCGCACAGATTGACGCCGGGGGAAAAGCGGTGTGGAATCCGCCAACCTTCGAGCCCCGCCCGGCTCCACTGTAAATGGACTTCGCCACCGCCCTGACCAACGTCCTCAACCCCGCTGCGCTCTTTTTCGCCTTGGGTTTCGCGGCCGTGCTGGCCAAGACGGACTTGGAGATTCCCGCCCCGCTGCCAAAGCTCTTCTCGCTCTACCTGATCATCGCCATCGGCTACACTGGCGGCACCAAACTGGCTCACTCCGGGCTGGACTCGACGGTGCTGCTTTACATCACCGCGGCCGTGCTCATGGCGCTGATCATCCCCGTCGGGGTCTTCTTCCTTCTGCGCCGGATTCTTTCCGTCTACGACGCCGCAGCCATGGCGGCAACCTACGGGTCGATCAGCATCGTCACCTTCATCGTCGGCACCGAGTTCCTGGCCCGGAACGACCAGCCTTATGGCGGTTACATGGTGGCGATCATGTCGCTGATGGAGTCCCCCGCCATTGTCGCGGGCATCTTCCTCGTGCGGCTCTGCGCACCGCGCCGGTCGCTGGCCGCCCCGCAAACCACCGTCGGCTCGCTTCTTCGCGAGTCATTCCTCAACGCCTCGGTTTTTCTCCTCCTCGGCAGCCTTCTCATCGGATGGCTCACGGGCAACGCCCACGGCAAATCTCTCGAGCCGTTCATGTCGGGACTATTCAAAGGCATGGTCATTTTCTTCCTGCTCGACACCGGCATGCACGCCGCGCGGTTGACCAAACAGTTGCGACAGACCGGACTTCCGCTCGTTGTCTTCGGCCTGGCCGCCCCGCTCGTCCATGCCAGCATCGGCATCACGGTGGCCCGCGCCATCGGCATGAACCCCGGGGACGCCCTGCTCTTTACCATCCTCTGCGCCAGCGCCAGCTACATCGTGGCCCCCGCGGCCATGCGACATGCCGTGCCGGAGTCAAACCCCGGCTTGGTCGAACTGCTCTCCCTCAGCGTGACATTCCCCTTCAACATCACCCTTGGCATCCCCCTCTACTGGGCGGTCATCCGTTGGTGGTGGGGCATGGGTTGACCCACCGAAGCCCCTACCATCCAGGGAGCACCCCGGCGGGTTTGACCACCATCAACCCGGGGATGTGGCCAAAGTGTGCATCATCCGTTAGCACCCCGGAGGCTGAAGACAAAGCGCACGCCGCGATCAGGATATCCTGCGCAGGAATCGTCAGGCCTCTCCGGTCCAGCCCCCAAGCCAACTCGACCGCCGACTCCCACAGTTTATTCGAAGTCGGAACATTGATCATCACGTCGAAAAACGCGCCGAGGTTCCGCCGGATGCGGGGAACCCGAAGACCACGCTCAACCTCGAGGCGAACCATTCCGCAGGTGACGAGGTCACCGTCGCCAATCCAGTTCGCCAAGCAGGAGACCGGGTCGCCCCCGCGGCGGAGCAACCCGATGAAGATGTTGCTATCAACGACGACGCTTGCTCGCGGCAGGTTTCCCATAAGTCGTCGTTCCCTCGGCAGCTCTCAAGGCGAGGATATCGTAGCCGGGTTCGACCGCAGCCTTCAACTCGGCGGGCGTCGCGCCAAGACCGGCTGCGGCAACCTCCTTGAACCGGGCCCGCCGTTCGATCTCCCGCAACGCCGCATCGACGGCCTCGGTCTTGCTGGCAAAACCAAACCGCTCCACCACCCGGTCGAGCAATTCCTCATCGATGTGCATGGTCATCTTCATGCCATACGCGATATGGCATGGACCAGCGTTTGTCAATCCCCCATCCCGAATTTTACCCCCCCTCCGCTCTTCCGAAGCCAACAGCGCCAACAATCCCGCAGCGCCATCCTGTCACACCAGTCCTCACTCTCGCGTGACAACGTGCCACCCTGTCACTCTTGATCAAGGGCAGCCAAGCACGCTCACATCATCTTAACTCGTTGTTTATCAGTTCTTTCGAGGCTCCATTTAACCTCTTGGCACCAAACCTGCTCAAAGAGTTTCCAACCTTAAGCACCAATCAAGTTTATGAGCAAAATTCTCGGTATCGACCTCGGCACAACCAACTCCTGCATGTCCGTGATGGAAGGCGGAGAGCCTGTTGTGCTGGAAAACAGCGAAGGAGCACGGACCACGCCCTCCGTCGTGGCCTTTGCCAAAAACGGCGAGCGCCTTGTGGGCCAAGCCGCCAAACGCCAGGCCGTCACGAACCCGACCAACACGGTTTTCTCGGTCAAGCGCTTCATGGGGCGCAAATTCGACGAGTTGACGGACGTTGACCGCCGCGTCCCCTACAAACTGGTCAAGGCTTCGAATGGCGACGCCCACATTGAACTCGAGATCAATGGCGAGAAGAAGACATTCTCGCCGCCCGAAGTGTCGGCCATGATTTTGGCCAAGCTGAAGTCCGACGCGGAAGCCAAGCTCGGCGAAAAGATCACCAAGGCGGTCATCACCGTGCCGGCCTATTTCAACGACTCACAACGCAACGCGACCAAGGACGCCGGCAAGATTGCCGGGCTTGAAGTCCTGCGCATCATCAACGAGCCGACCGCCGCCTCGCTGGCCTATGGACTCGACAAGAAGAAGGACGAGAAGATCGCCGTTTACGACCTCGGCGGTGGCACCTTCGACATCTCGGCCTTGGAAATCGGCGACGGCGTCTTTGAAGTCAAGGCGACCAACGGCGACACCCACCTCGGTGGCGATGACTGGGATCACAAGATTATGGACTGGATCATGGCGGAGTTCAAAGCCGACACCGGCATTGATCTCTCGAAACAGCCCGACGCCGTCCAGCGCATCAAGGAGGAAGCTGAAAAAGCCAAAATCGCCCTCTCCTCGGCGCAGGAATACGAGATCAACCTGCCGTTCGTCACCGCCGATGCCAGCGGCCCGAAGCACATCCAGAAGAAGCTGACCCGGGCCAAGCTTGAGCAACTGACCGACGACCTCTTCGAGCGGACGATCAAGCCCGTCGAGGCCTGTCTGGCTGATGCGAAACTCAGCAAGAACGAAATCGAAGAACTCGTTCTGGTCGGCGGGATGACCCGCATGCCCAAGGTGATCGAGACCGCCAAGAACCTTATCGGGCGGGAACCGCACCGCGGGGTGAATCCGGACGAAGTTGTCGCCATCGGCGCGGCCATCCAAGGCGGCGTGCTCAAGGGAGACGTCAAAGATGTGCTCCTGCTCGACGTGACGCCGCTGACCCTGGCCATTGAGACCGCCGGCGGGATCGCCACGCCGATGATTCCGCGCAACACGACAATCCCGAGGAAAAAGTCGCAGATCTTTTCGACCTACAGCGACAGCCAGCCCGGTGTGGAAATCAAAGTCCTCCAAGGCGAGCGCCCGATGTCCAAGGACAACAAACAACTCGGCGTCTTCCACCTCGACGGCATCCCGCCGGCCCCGCGTGGCGTCCCGCAGATCGAGGTCACCTTCGACATCGACGCCAACGGCATCCTGCACGTCTCGGCCAAGGACCTCGGCTCCGGTAAGGAGCAGAAGATTTCCATCAGCGGCTCCAGCGGCCTCTCGAAGGACGAAGTCGACCGCATGCAAAAGGAAGCCGAGGCCCATGCGGCGGATGACGCCAAAGCCAAGGAAGGCGTCGAGGTGCGCAACAACGCCGACTCCCTCGCCTACCAATGCGAGAAGCAGTTGAAAGACCTCGGCGACAAGGTTCCGGGCAACCAGAAGAAAGATGTCGAGGATCTGGTGGCCAAGGTGCGCGAAGCCCTCAAGGGCTCGGACACCGACGCAATCAAATCCGCCGCCGATGCGCTCCAGACAAAGTTCCAGGAAATCAGCAGCGAACTCTACAAGCAGGCTGCGGCTCAGCAGGCCCCGCCCACCTCACCGGAGGGAAGCGCCGGTCCCGGCCCTGAAACGGCCAGCGGACCCTCTGCACCGAAAGAAGGCGATGTGGTCGACGCCGAGTTCGAGATGGTCGACGAAGACAAAAAGAAGTAGCCAGCCTGACACTTTTGAAACCGCGCGGCCCGGCAGGTGCCGGCTCGCGCCTTCAACATCAACCAACCCAACCAACGGAGGAAACACACAACATGGCAGCTAAAGTAAAACCTCTCGGCGACCGCGTGCTCGTGCAGGCGCTCGATGAGAAGGAAACGGTCAAAGGCGGAATCATCATCCCCGACACGGCCAAGGAAAAGCCCCAGGAGGGCAAAATCGTCGCGATCGGCAGCGGCAAACTCGACGACAACGGCAAGAAAATCGAATTCACCGTGAAGGTCGGCGACAAGGTGCTGTTCTCGAAATACGGCGGCACGGAAATCAAGGTGGACGACCAGTCCTACCTCATCATGCGCGAGGACGACATCCTCGGCATCCTCGAATAACTTAACACTTAAACCTTAGAAACTTAACACTACCTATTATGGCAGCTAAACAATTGGAATTCGATGAAGCCGCGCGGCACAGCCTGCTCCGTGGCGTCGAGAAACTGGCGAAAGCCGTCAAGGCGACCCTCGGGCCGTCGGGACGCAACGTCATCCTCGACAAGAAATTCGGCAGCCCCACCATCACCAAGGACGGCGTCACCGTCGCCAAGGAGATCGAGCTGGAGAATCCTTACGAGAACATGGGCGCCCAACTCGTCCGCGAAGTCGCGTCGAAGACGTCCGACATCGCCGGCGACGGCACCACCACCGCCACTGTGCTGGCCGAAGCGATTTATCGCGAGGGCCTGAAGAACGTGACGGCCGGAGCCAACCCGACCTCACTGCAGCGCGGCATCAACAAGGCCGTCGAGGCCATTGTGGCCGAGCTCGGCAAGATCTCGAAGAAGGTTTCCGACAGCAGCGAAATCGCGCAGGTCGCCACCGTCTCGGCCAACTGGGACAAGACCATCGGCCAGATCATCGCGGACGCGATGGAGAAGGTCGGCAAGGACGGCACCATCACGGTTGAAGAAGCCAAGTCGATCGAGACCAGCCTCGACGTCGTTGAAGGCATGCAGTTCGACAAGGGCTACCTCTCGCCTTACTTCGTGACCAACGCCGAAGGCATGGAAGCAGCGCTCGAGAACGCCTACATCCTCATCCACGAGAAAAAAATCAGCAGCCTCAAGGATCTCCTCCCGGTGCTGGAAAAGGTGGCCAAAGGCGGCCGCCCTCTCCTCATCATCGCGGAAGACGTCGAAGGCGAAGCTCTGGCCACTCTCGTGGTCAACAAGCTCCGCGGCACCCTGCAGGTCTGCGCCGTCAAAGCCCCCGGCTTTGGCGACCGCCGCAAGGCCATGCTCGAGGACATCGCTGTCCTCACCGGCGGCCGTTGCATCACCGAAGACCTCGGCATCAAGCTTGAGAACATCACCATCGAGGACCTTGGCAAAGCCAAGCGCATCGTGGTGGAAAAAGAAGCCACCACGATCGTCGAAGGCGAAGGCAAGAGCAAAGACATCCAAGGCCGCGTCGCCCAGATCCGCCGTCAGATCGAGGAGACCACCTCGGACTACGACCGCGAGAAACTCCAGGAGCGCCTGGCCAAGTTGGCCGGCGGCGTTGCCGTCATCAATGTCGGCGCCGCGACCGAGACCGAGATGAAGGAAAAGAAGGCCCGAGTCGAAGACGCCCTCCACGCCACCCGTGCGGCGGTCGAGGAAGGTATCGTCCCCGGCGGCGGCGTCGCCCTCATCCGCGCGCAGAAGGTGCTTGAATCCCTCAAACTCGAGGGTGACGAGGCCATCGGTGCCGGCATCGTGAACCGCGCGATCGAACAACCGCTCCGCACGCTCGCCGATAACGCGGGCCAGGAAGGTGCGCTCATCGTGCAGGAAGTCAAAAAGGGCAAAGGCAACGAAGGCTACAATGTAGCCACCGGCAAATACGAGGACCTCGTCAAAGCCGGCGTCGTTGACCCGACCAAGGTCACCCGCAGCGCGCTGCAGAATGCCGCTTCGATCAGCGGTCTGCTCCTCACCACCGAGGCGCTCGTCACCGAACTCCCCGAGAAGGACAAGGCTCCGGCCATGCCTCCGGGCGGCGGGATGGGCGGCATGGGCGGGATGGACTACTAAGTCCAATCCAACGACCAGACCCAATCACAGCGGGGCGGCCTCACGGCCGCCCCGCTTTTTTTGGCCCGCGGCTTAACAAAATGGACATCTCCAACCGGCTGAGATACTGCCCAACCATGGAGGAAAAGCTGCCCGCCGCTGACCACCCCGCCTCGGTGGGGCAGGAAGCCCTGTGGCACGCCTGTGAATTGGCCCAAGATCCCACGGCGTTCAGCGTCCTCTGGTCCCTTCACCTGCGGGGGCCGCTGGACCATGCGCTGGTTCACCAAGCGCTCAGCCGCATCACGGCCCGCCACGGAGCTCTCCGCGCGGTGTTCAGTTGGACCCGCGACGGACTCCGCCAGCGCATCCTCCCGGCCGAACCGGTGGAGTGTCCAAATCTGTTCGCGGCGACAAACGAAGCCCGCGAGGAGATCGTGCGCCGCTTCGGCCTCGAGCCGTTTGACCGTCGCCGCGGCCCGCTGTTCCGCTTTGCCCTTTTGACCCGGCCCGATGCTGACCATGAACTCCTCTGCGGCTTCCACCACCTTGTCAGCGATGGCTATTCGAAGCGGATTTTTATCGATGAGTTTCTCCAGCACCTCGCCGGACGCGAAGTGCCGGCACCGACGTCAACGTATGCGGACTATTGTGCCTGGCAGGCGGACTGCCTCGCGAGTGGCCAGTGGGAGTCCTCGCGAAATTTTTGGCAGAACATTTATGGCGACGCTCCTGTTTCTTGGGACTTGCCCACGGATCGCCCTCGACCGCGGTCGCTGCAATATACCTCGCGGGTTCAGGTTTCGGTTCTCGATCCGGAAGTTACAAGCCGCCTCGCGCGGTTCGCCACCCAATGTGGCACAACGCCTTTCCGGGTCGCGTTCGCCGCTTTCTTCGCCTTTCTCCATCGGCTGACCGGCCGCAGCGATATTCTCGCCGTGACGACGCTGGTGGGTCGGACCGACCCGCGCTTTGCCCGGCTCATGGGATTTTTCGTCAACGCCGGAGGCGTTCGGGTGAAATTGGACGAAACGACATCGTTCACCAATCTGACCAACGCCGTGCATACCGCCGTGGCCGAGACGCTGGTCCATCAGCATTATCCACACGCCCTCGCCGTGCAGACCGCGGCACCCCGCCGGGAAGTGGGACGGGAGGCTTTCTCTCCGGTCGGCTTCACCAAGCTTCCGACCACGCGAACCCGCACCGCCGGGGGAATTGAGCTAACCGACCGGCGAATTATTTTGACTGAGGCCCGCCATGATCTGTCCGTTTATCTGCACCAGGACCGCGAAGCCTATCGATTCACATGGTCGTTTCGAGCCGCGCTTTTCGACGCTGCCACCGTCGAGACCTTTGCGGACTCCTTCGCTGAGTTGCTCCGGAACGCCCTCGAGCAACCGCAGATCCCGCTGAGCCGACTCAATCTCGTGGCACCCGCCACGCGCCGCGTCATGCTGAATGACTGGCAGGGAATCCACCGTGCGAGAGACGGCACGGTTCACGGGCTGGTGGAAGCCCAAGCGACCCGCACACCGGACCGGCCCGCGGTCATCGCTCCGGACGTGCAGATGACCTATAGTGAGGTCAACACGGCTGCCAATGGTCTGGCGGCGCGTCTGCGCGGTTGCGGGATCGGTCCGGGCTGCTTTGTGCCGATCCTCATGGAGGAATCGACCGAGGTCCTCCTGGCCGAGTTGGCGGTGATGAAAACAGGCGCAGCCTTCGCCCCTCTCGATCCTGCGTGGCCCCGTGAAAGGCGACGTGCGCTGCTCGATCACTTGGGTTCGGCGATAATTTTGGTCAAGGCAGGAAGTCCAGAGGACCACGGTCTCGAAGCCATCATGGTGACAATCCGAGAACTCGCTCCAGACAAACCGTCCACCGCACTCGAAGTCACTCCCGACACACCGGTCTATTGCCTCTTCACCTCGGGATCCACCGGCACGCCGAAAGCTGCGGTCAATCTTCACCGCGGCATTGTCAACCGGCTTTGGGCCATGACCGAGCGCTTTGGTGCACCGGCGCACGACGTGGTTCTGGCCACATCTGCTCCGTTCTTCGACTCGTCGGTCTGGCAATACTTCTGGCCTTTGACCGCGGGTGGACGCACGGTGATTTTGCCGGCGTCACAGACCACCAACCCCGCGGCTCTGCCCACGCTGGTGGAGCACTACGGCATCACCGTCACCGACCTTGTTCCGGCGATTCTGGCCCAAGCCGTGCGACATCTGCGGGAGCATCCGGAAGCACCAGCGAAGTTGGCGTCTTTGTGCCAGCTTCTCGTCGGCGGCGAAGCCATGTCCGCCGCACCCGTGGGCGAGTTCCTCAGCTGCTGCCCCCATGTCCGCATCACCAACGCCTACGGCCCGACGGAAACCTCGATCGGCGTGATCTTCCACGAGGTTACCGCGGAGGTCAGCGATCCGGTGCCGATCGGTCGTCCCCTCCCCAATGTCTGGGCGGTCATTCTCGACGAGAACCTTCAGCTCATGCCACCCGGTTGGCCCGGCGAACTCTGCCTCGGCGGCTTGTGCGTTGGAGCGGGCTACTTGGGCGACGCAGAGGCCACCGCACGCGCCTTCGTGCCGAACCCGTTCTCCGAGTTGGGTTGCCCGACACTTTACCGCACCGGAGATCTTGCGCGGTTCCGTCCGGACGGTGTCATCGAATACCTTGGCCGCCGCGACCAGCAGATCAAACTCCGTGGTATTCGCATTGAACCCCGGGAGATCGAAGCGCATTTGTCCCGTCATCCGCAGGTGCAGGAATCGGCGGTGATGCTCCGCCCCGACGAGGCCGGGCAGCAACGCCTCGCCGCTTTCCTTGTGCCCGGCACGCCAGAAAACACCCCCGATGCGGCCGAAGTGCGGCGGTGGCTCGAGGAGCAACTGCCAGTCTCGATGGTTCCCTCGATCTTTTTCGCAATCGATGCCATTCCCCTCACCGTCAGCGGCAAGGTGGATCGCCCGGCTCTCGCCCGACTGGAGGTCAGCCCCCTCGTCTCCGACCGTCCCTATGAATCCCCGGTCGATGATCTTGAGCGCGGCATCGTTGCGATGTGGGAGGAGGTGCTAAAGCGCGAGCGCATCGGTCGCCACGACCATTTTTTCGAACTCGGCGGGGACTCCCTCCTGGCCATTCGCTTTGTCGCCGCGTTCGCCGAGGAAAGCGGCCGATCCCTTGAGGTCCGGGTGCTCTTCGAGTCGCCCACCCCGGCGCGACTCGCCACACACTTGCGACGAGAGCAGGCAGAGCGCCCAAGCAGCGGAAGCGGGGTGCTGGAGGACATTCTCACGACCCAGCGGGCGCTCGTTGCCAATTGGGAGGGGAGGCGGTCCACGCCGGACAGCCTCATTTTCACGCTCAACGAGGCAGGCGGCCGGCGCGGCCTGTTCTGGTGTTTCCAGGGCTACCGCGAGTTCGCGCAAATGGCCGCGGTTCTCGGCTCCCGGCAAACGCTCCACGGCATGCGCTCCGGTCACCTTTTTCTCGAATACAGCGAGACGAACGTCATGGCCTTGGCCGGACAATATGCGGATGAAATCCAAGCGCGACAGCCCGCGGGTGCGCTTCGCCTCGGCGGCAATTGCCAGGGCGCGGTCATTGCCCAGGCCACCGCGGAATTGCTGACCCGACGCGGACGACGGATCGAGTTGCTCATCCTGATGGAAGAGGCGCGGTTCCGGCCCTACGCCGGGCGCGTCGCCTTGCTCTTCGGACGTGAGAGCAAATTCAATCCCTACCGCGAGAACGCCAACCCCGAGGACATTTTCCGGCAGGCCTATGCCGGCGGATTTTCCGTGCACCTGGTCGACGGCGGCCACGGACAGTTTTTCGAGGATCCCCACCTGCCTACACTTGGGGCCGTGGTGCGTGGATTGCTCGCTTCAGCAAGTGAACCGGGGCAGGATGACTCATGACGGCACGGCGTTTGGCATGGGGCATTCTGGCCACCGGAAAGATCGCCGGAAGTTTTGCCTCCGGAGTAATCCGTTCGCAGCATGGTCGACTCGCCGCCGTGGGGAGCCGATCGCGCGAGAGCGCGGAGCGTTTTGCCCGCGGCTTTCCCGGGCTGCGCGCCCATGCCTCCTACGAGGCGCTGCTGGCCGACCCGGATCTTCAGGCCGTCTACATCGCCACCCCGCATCCCCAGCATGTGGAGTGGGCCGTGCGCGCTGCCGGGGCGGGCAAACATGTGCTGTGCGAGAAACCCGCCGGATTGAATCACGCGGAGGCCGTGCGAATGGTCGAGGCCGCGCAGGCCAATGCCGTGGTCTTCATGGAAGCATTCATGTATCGGTGCCATCCGCAGACCGCGAAAATTGTGCAGCTCGTCCGGGACGGCGTGCTCGGCGAGGTCAAACTCATCCAATCGGCTTTCGGTTTCCGCGCTCCCTTCGACCCGGCCTCACGGCTTTGGTCCAACGCAGCTGGCGGCGGCGGTATTCTCGATGTGGGCTGCTACCCCGTCTCGATCGCGCGATTGCTGGCTGGCGCGACCGTGAACCAGGCATTCCTCGATCCGACGGATGTAACGGGCGCCGGCGAACTCCATCCCGAGACCGGGGTCGACCTTCTTGCCGCCGCGACGCTTCGCTTCTCCACCGGACTGCTCGCCCAGGTCTCCGCCAGCCTCGGGGTCCTGCAGGACAACACGCTGCGTATCTACGGAACCGAGGGAATGCTCCACGTCCCCGCGCCATTCAAGCCCGCGAGCGGTGAGAGTGCCGCGGGCTTTACCCTGCATCAGGGAGGGAGAGCGGAAGAAATCTCGATCGTCACGCCGGGCACGCTCTACGAACTGGAAGCCGATGCCTTTGCCCTCGCCGTGGCCGAAGGCCGCCGTGAGGTTCCGGCTATGACGGTGGCGGACTCGCTCGGCAACATGGCAACCCTCGACCGCTGGCGTTCCGCCATCGGCCTGGTTTATGAGCAGGAAAAAACCATCGATCAAGCGATGGTGACTTCCGGCGCCAGATAGACGTTTTGGATGGCGTTGAGCAACTCGATGCCCTCAGACATGGGGCGCTGGAAGGCCTTGCGACCGGAAATCAGGCCGGTGCCGCCGGCGCGCTTGTTGACCACCGCCGTGAAGACCGCATCCTCAAAGTCGTGCTTGCCCGAGGCTCCGCCGCTGTTGATCAGGCCGGCGCGGCCCATGTAGCAGTTGGCCACCTGATAGCGACAAAGATCGATCGGGTGATCGCTGGTCAGCTCGGTGTAAATCCGCTCGTCGAGCTTGCCGTAGCTGGACGAACCGGTATTGAGAGCCTTGAAGCCCCCGTTGTTCTCAGGGAGCTTCTGCTTGATGATGTCCGCCTGGATGGTGACCCCGAGGTGATTGGCCTGGCCGGTTAGGTCGGCCGAGACGTGGTAGTCCTTGTCTTGCTTGAAGGCGGGGTTGCGCAGGTAGCACCACAACACCGTCACCATGCCCAGCTCATGCGCGAGGGCAAACGCATCGGCGATCTCGACGATCTCGCGATGCGCGTCGTCCGAGCCGAAGTAAATCGTCGCTCCCACGGCCGCCGCCCCCATGTCGTGGGCGGTGCGCACTTTGCCAAAGAGGATTTCCTTGAACGCGTTCGGATAGGTCAGCAACTCGTTGTGGTTGATTTTGACCAGGAAGGGAATCTTGTGGGCGTATTTGCGTGCGACGGCACCGAGGACGCCGAAGGTCGAGGCCACGGCATTGCAGCCGCCCTCGAGCGCCAGTTTGACGATGTTCTCCGGGTCGAAATAAAGGGGGTTTTTGGCAAAACTTGCCCCGGCGGAGTGCTCGATGCCCTGGTCCACCGGCAGGATGGAAAGGTATCCCGTGTTGGCCAAGCGGCCGGTGGAATACATCCACTGCAGATTGTTCAGCACACGCTGGTTGCGGTCGGTTCCGGCAAAAATACGGTCGACAAAATCCGGCCCCGGAAGGTGCAGGAGATCGCGGGAGATGGTTTTGCATTCGTGACCAAGCAGACTGTCAGCTTGGTCGCCGAGGCAGGAGGTAATGGAGCGGCTCATAGAGCGCATTTTCCGGCCGGACTGGGCCTAGTGTCCAGAAACACTTTCTCCCGCGGCGGCATTCGGCACGCATTGTGCTATCTTTTGATTCAGCGGCAATGCCATGAAAACCCATCGTTTCTCCGGTTTTAGCCTGATCGAACTACTGGTCGCCGTCGCCCTGACCGGCGTGCTGGCGGCTCTCGTCGCCACGACCCTCCCCCAAGCCAAGCTGGCCGCCCGCCGCGGTGCCTCGGCCAACAACCTGCGCGAACTCGGCATCGCGCTGGTCTCGTTCGCCCACGACAATCAAAACCGCCTCCCGGGCCGCATCCGCTCGACCGACAAGTGGCCCCGCCTCCTGGTGCCCTACCTCGGTGAGGGGGTGAAAGTCTTGGGCGAGCCGGACGATCAGAACTGTTTCCTCCGCACCGGCAAGGACCCGCTGGACAACGGACGCAACCAGACGAGTTACATCCTCAACGGCTTCAACGATGCCGGGGCCTTCGACAACGAGGAGGTCACCATCAGCTTCATCTCCCTCGAGCGTCCCGCCCAGACCGTCCTGATGAGCGGCCAGTCCGGCACGGGCAACTTCTACATGGACTTCGAGGAGGGCAACCAGCACAGCGTGCTCAACAAGCAGGCCTACGGGGATGGATCGAACTACCTCTTCGCCGACGGCTCCGTCCGCTTTCTCCGGGTCGCGGACTACGATGATTCTCTTTGGCTGGTCGACAAGTCCCGGGCCATTCCTCAATAAGGCCGGTCAACTCCGATTCCCGAGGAACACCACACTCACGCCGCCCAAGATCATCAAGCCGCCGACGATCGTGGCCAGATTGAATTGCGACTCGCGGAAGAACAACCAGGCGAAGACCGCGACGAAAAACGGATAGGAAATCTCGATCAGGGAGGCCAGCGTCGCATTCTTCTCCCCGATCGCCATGTAGATGAGCAGTGCGCCTGCGGCCGAAGTGATCAGGGCGAGGGCGAACCAGAACGCGTCGCCCCCCAAGGCCCGGACTTCCGTCGGAACAGCCCCGAGTTTCCCGGTTGAGGCCAGCGCCAGGGCGGAGGCCAGCAGCCCGAAAAGCGTGTAGCAGAAAAAGAATGTCAGGGGCGTCACCCCCCTCTCGATAGCCCGTCCGCTGGCGGCGTAACTGATGCCCCAGATGACTGCGGCGGCCAAGGCGTAGATGATCCACATGAGGGAGACCTAGCAGATGCGTTGGTCGTGGCCAACCTGAACCACGCACCGCGAGGTCTGAACTCGGTGTAAGCGAGCAGTCGAAGCGGGACCTATGCGAAGCCTCGTGACCCGGCGATTGACCGCACGTGGAGCATCTCCCATGGTTTATACCACAGCGGTTTCCCCATGAAAAAACTCCTCTTACCCATGCTCCTCGTGCACGCGGCAACGCCGCTCGCGGTCTCCGCCGCCCCGACCAACGCGGGCGTTATCCCGCCGAACGCCAACCGGAACGAATCCGCCTACGTGATCATCCCCGATTCACTCTCGCCAGACGGGAGGTATGGCATCGCGATGAGCAAAACAATCCCGGAGAGTCCCTCGGCGGCGCACAACTTTCTCGTCGCCGTCAAACCCTTCAAGCTATTGACCGTGCTCTACGGGGACGGCCTGTATCCCGAGTCCCACCGGCTTGCCCAGCAGGTCGAATGGACCCGGGACAACTCCCGGGTCCTTGTGACCACGACCCACGACAAATGGGACATGATTGTGGGGTCATCCCTCGTGGTTCTGACCTCCGGGACAGTCGCCCGGCGCGTGGATCTGCTCGAAGCCATCAACCAACGCATGCTGGCTGACTTCAGGAGAAGCGGCGCAGAGCCTTACAATGATGTTCTCCCCTTCATCCTCACCGACTCCGAGATCCGCTTCTCCAAAAATGGCGAAGTGGTCGAAGTCGAGACCGACGCCGGCAATGATCCGAATACGGCCAGGAACATCGAATGGACCGCCCGGTTCGAAGGACTTTACCATGTGGCGGATGGAACATGGAGTGATCAGAAACTCAAGAGCGAGTCGCGGCCCAACAGCGAGCGCTGAGCGAATACCCTGCGCCGCGGCCCTCCGCTCTCACCCGAACTACCGCGTGCCCCAACGCCGCCTGCTGCCCCTGCTTCTCGCGGCGGGTCTGCTCGGCGGCTGCGCGTCGAGCAGCCCGACCGAACTTAAGCCCAACCACGTCCTCATCGAATCGAACCGCACCGAAGCGATCCCCTTCACCGACCGCTACCTGAAACGACGCGGCTATGTCCCCGTGAACTCGCGCGCGATCGCGCAGACGGTTCTGACCATTGACGTGTCGAAGGAGGTCCGGCCCTACGCCAGTTCACGCTTCAACGGGGTGGACTACGAATTCTTGGTTCCGGTGAGCTTCACCATGGTGGACCGACAAGGCCGCACGGTCTGGCAATCCTGCGCCGCCGGCGAGGGTCACACCGAGGCGGAGGCTCTGCGGCTGGCTGTGCGGGATGGCATTGAAGGATTCGGCAAGCACAACGCCGGCTATTTCGAAATCATCAAGTTGCCCTTGGACGCCCTCATGGGTCTGAAACGCCCCACCCCTCTGCCGTTCTACAGACCGTGACAGAAGGAAGACCCTAGGCAGATTTCTCCGCTGCCGCGGGCGGAGCGGGCGGGACGGCTTTATCCCCGCCGATGAAGTCGACCGTCGCAACGAATTCCTCGACCGCGCGCTCGAACTCTCCGGTGTTGTTCTGGATGATGCGCAACAGACATCCGCTGCGCGCCGAGAACGCGGCGGCGTAAGCACGATTGAGCACCTTGTGCTCGAGAATATCGTCCTGACTTTCGATCGTCCGCAGGGGACGCGCCTTGTCCAGACGGCGACGTCCGCGGATTTCGGCTTCATGCGCGTCCACGAGAACGATGGCCCGCGGCGACATGCGCTCGAGCATGCGCGGCGTGAAGCCGGGAAGATAGCTGCCGGAGCCGGTCTTGATCGTGCAGTGCGTGTCGAGGAGGATGTTTTCCGGCCGCTCGGCAATGCGCTTGGTCGTGCGCCACTGCATCTCTTCCTGCACGTCCGGATTGAGGTCCCGCATCTGGTCACGGTCCGAAACAAGGCCGGTCTCCTTGCACATTTCCAGCATCTCGGTGCCGAAGGAGATGATCTTGTAGTTGAGTTCCTTCTCGACGCGCTTCCAAGCCTCGAGCAGCACGGTGGATTTTCCTGCGCCGGGAACTCCGGCAACGATGATGAGTTTGCCCATGGGTAGTGATGGCAGCGGGGATGATGCGCGCCGCACGGCTTGATGCTCCATCCCGGACGCTCCCCTGTCGATGCCAAACCCCGGCACCCTCAGGGAATGACCACCCGGTAGAAGGCTCCCGCCGGCGGCGGAGCCGTGTCGATGAACGTGCTATTGGTGTTGTTCGACGAAACGACCGTCCATGGGCCCGTGGCCAGGTTGGTCGTGCGTTCGACGTTGACCGGGGTGTTTGTCGAGAATGCCGGCCAGTCGAGTTGGAACCCGCCGCCCACACGGCTCAGATTCGTCACGCGGAACGGCTCGGTGGAAATACTGAAAACGGAAAGAAAGTTCGTCAGCCCGAGAAAGGGATTAAGCAGCGGCAACTCACTAAAGGCTTCCCCCAGCGCCTCCGAAGCATTGTAGACCGTAACCGCGGCCATCGCATCGACGATAGTCATGCCATGGCCAACCACACGGCCGAAGACGGCATACCCGGCTACCCCCGGAGCTGGATCGAGGCCTGGGTTATCCGTCACGTTGAAGAACCAGCCCGCAGTGGCTGTGTCGGGGGCACTCTGTCGGGCCATGGCAATGGTCCCACGAACATTTGGCAGACCGGCTTCCAGCGGGATGGGCGGATCCGTCGGGATTTGGAAAATCGTCGTGCCACTGATCACGTAGCTCCCGCCTTGGATGATCTGGAGGTCCGCCGGGTTGTAGGACGTGCTGCGGTGAATGAAAGTCGGATCGTAACGCTCGCTTTGCGCGTAAGCGACGAAGTTGCGCACGGTCAGCGGTGTATCCTCATCATAGAGGAGCACATCGAAATCACCAAAGCTGGTGGAAAACCGCGCAATCGTCTGACCGGCTTGCAGGGCCGACGGCCAGACGCCCGCGAGGGCGAGCAGGGTAGCGCAGAGGATCCGGAGCGAGGGGGAAAGCGTCACAACAAGCGGGCGGGAAATGAGCTGGGAAAAATACCTTTCAGCACCCGTGTGCGCAAGTCCCCCAGCCGCCCTGAACAGTGTCCTTGGGCTCTTCTCAGCCCGCTTGCTGGGCCGCCATAATTTCCCTTGTCCTCGGATCGGACACCCCACCGAAATACTTTTCCAGCACCGCCTGATATACCGAGCCAGGTTCGGACAAGCTCGCGAAAAGGGTCATGCTCGCATGCAGCTTGAGGTCGTCGGGAGAACCGAGAATTTCGTTGGCCGACCGGCCTTCGACCTGCAACAAGGCGGCGGCGCAGGAGGCCAGCCGCGGCCCGAGTGTTTGATGCCGCAGGTAGGCCTGCGCTTCGGCTCGCGACTTCAGGGCGAAGAACTTCGCCGTGTCGCTCCGCCCGAGCCCGTCGACCTGCGGAAAAACGAACCACATCCAGTGCCCCTCCTTTACTCCGCGCCGCAACTCGTCCAGCGCCGCAGCGTGCACCCCATCCTGTGCGGCCAGGAAACGCTGCAGATCATGCGGGTCATTGGGGGAGCCGGCCGTCATCGTTCACAGACTTTACGGATGGGCGGGAGAAAAGTAAGGGTTTTCCATGCGCGTGGCCCGAGATGGTGCCCGGGCTGAATGAAATGAAGAACCTGCTCTATGTGGTCGTCGCCCTCGTCGCCGCCTATTGGATCTTCGGCCCGTCCGGCGGAGGTGGCAGCCGCGTCGGGCAACGATTGCCCTCGGTGCCATTGGAATACCTCGGCCCGAATCCCCGCATTCTCGGCTCCCCGGTCCTTCTCGAATTCTGGGCCACGTGGTGCGGTCCGTGCCGCCAAAGCATCCCCCACCTGAACCAACTCCACGAAACCTTCCGCAACCGCGGACTTATCGTGCTTGGGGTGACCAAGGAACCGCGCGAGACCGTGCTGCGATTCCAACGGGAGATACCGATGAACTACGCGGTCGCCCTCGATCCCCAGGGCACGCTCGGCCAGCGACTCGGGGTCCGCAGCATCCCCGCAGCTTTTCTGGTCAGCCGGCTCGGAGAAATCGTCTGGAGCGGACACCCCATGGAACTGACGGAGGCACGCGTTGAGGAATTTCTCGCGCAGAAAGTCCCGCAATGATCCGCCTGCCACCCGCCGTTGCCGCGGCAAGGCCCCGCCTCTCCCGCCTGCCACTGGCTGTCCTGTTCGGCCTCACCCTGTTGATCCGGGCCAACCCGACCGCTGCACAGGCCCCCGACGTTCGCATCGAAACCGACGGTCACCCGGAATATTCGAAGTTCATTCTAGACGGAGCCGAAGCCTTGCGGGCTAGCGGGCAGCCGCTTCTGGATACCAACCAAACGGCCGCCCTTCTGGCTGAGCCCGTGGCGGAGAAATTCGAACTGCCACCGCCCGGAACGGCCGAGATGTCTCCGTCCGAGGTCGCGGTCCACGCGCGGAAAGCACTCGTGCGCATCGGATGGTATTACCGCTGCGATTCCTGCGAGGACTGGCACCTGAGCGTCAGCGGCGCTTATGCCGTGGCGGAAGATGGCGTCATCGCCACCTGCTACCATGCGGTGGATCCGGCGGGCGACGAGGCAATCCAAGAGGGATTCCTCATCGTGGTTGATCAGCATGACCGGGTTCTCCCGGTGTCTTCGATCCTCGCTGCCGACGCCGCGCTCGACATCGCCCTGCTGCGCGTCGATGGCGGAACATTCACTGCGCTGGCCTTGGACGAGAATGCCGCTCCGGGCGATCCGGTTTACCTCTTAAGCGATCCCCTCGGAAACACCGGCTACTTCAGCACTGGAATCATCAACCGCTTCTACTGGGAGTATCCCGAGAATCCGCCCCCCGCGGCGCCGCGCGGGGGACGTCCCTGGGCGGACGGACGCCAGGACATGGTCACACTCGAGGGAATCCGCCGCCTGCAGATGAATGTCTCGACCGACTGGGCCCCGGGCAGCAGCGGATGCGCCGTGCTCGACCGCCGCGGCAACGCCGTCGGGCATGTCAGCACGATCAGCCCGCAACGCGAAAGCGAACCCGGCGACGCCGACGATCGCTTCGACGGCGCCGTCCTCATCACCCTGCACAATGCCACGCCAGCGCGGGCCGTGCGTCTGCTCATCGAGCGATGCCTCGAGGACGCCAAAGGCCGCGAAACCCCTTGATTCCGCAGTGCGACGACCGCCTATCGCGCAGACGCAAGCAACCGATCCAACTCGACCAGGCCCTCGCCGGCCCCTTTCGCGATGACCTCAAAGCCTTCCACCGCGGGCGGACGCGGATCAATGAGAATGCAGCGACAGCCCGGCGGGGCGATGAAAGCAAGACTGGCGGCGGGATAGACCTGCAACGAGGTTCCCACCACCACGAGCACATCCGCCCCGGCGACGACCTCCGCAGCCACCGGAAGCAGAGGCACTTCCTCGCCGAACCATACGATGTGAGGACGCAGCTGGGAGCCCTTGGCGCAGCGATCGCCCTCCTTCAACTCCCAGCGCTCCAGCGGATAAACGAGGGAAGGATCGACCGTGGAACGCGCCTTCATCAGCTCGCCGTGCAAATGCAGCACCTCACGCGAACCAGCCCGTTCGTGCAGGTCATCGACGTTCTGCGTGATCACGCTCACCTCGAAACGCTCCTGCCACGCAGCGATGATGCGGTGCCCATCGTTCGGCTGTGCCTCGAGCAGCGCCTTGCGACGCTCGTTGTAGAAACGCAAAACGAGCGCCCGGTCGCGGCGCCAGGCCTCCGGCGTGGCCACGTCCTCGACCCGATGGTCCTCCCATAGCCCGTTGTGATCACGGAAGGTGCGCAGCCCGCTCTCCGCACTCATGCCCGCCCCGCTGAGGACAACCAAGCGGGGCTTTCTCTTGTTTCCGGAAGCGAGAACACCCATGGCCGAAAACTACTCCGCCCCACGCCATGGCGCACCAAACAAAAAGGGTGCACTTGCGTGCACCCGGCCGAGCCTCCTTTCACTACCAGCGGCTATTCTACCGACTAACTTGCGACAAGGTGCGTTGACTTGGCCGCGAAATTGGGACGTTTTTCCGCCGATGACCCAGCGGGAAAAACGGCCGGTCAGGACAGATGCCGCGCATGGCCGGTGTCAGCTGGCCCTGCTCACATCCTCCCCCTGCAACCCAACCGGGCTCCTCTCCCGATGGCGCAGCACCAGCCACACCAAAGGAAGAGCCTTCCAATAGCGCGGCACGAATTTGCGCGGCTCGTGCAGGCAGCGCAGGAGCCACCCAAGTCCGCTGCGGTCGCCCCACACGGGGATGTTTGCCTGGGTGCCGGCGAGGAACGCAATGGCCGCGCCGGTGCAAATGATGCCTGGTCGTGGATCCAACCGCTCGCGCAGCCAAGCGCCGAGAACCTCCTGCTTGCCGCCGGCCAGGTTCAGGAAGACCACCTTGGGCCGTGCCTCGCGGAGACGCGCTAGCAATTCCTCGTCCTGGATCGGGTAGCCGCGGTAGAACGGCGCCACATGCAGGTTGTTTTCGTCCACCGGGAATCCCCGGCCCCGCAACCACGCAGCGATGGCCTCGCCCTCCCCGTGGGAGGGCATGACCCAAAAGGCAGCGCCGGGCTCCTTGAGGGCCGGTGCATCCAAAAGCGCTTCGAGGAACTTGAGTCCCGAGTGCCTCGGGACCGTGATTCCCGTAGCCAACCGGAAGATCGCGACCATGACCGCGCTGTCCGTCAGCACCACATCCGCCCCCTCCACGGCCGCACGGTAATGCGGGACGCTGCGCAGCTCCCCCGCGAGATTCGGGCCGGACGGAGCCACGACCAAAGCCCCGGCAAACGCGGCCTGCACGGCTTCTTCCACGGTTCCCAAGAAAAACGGAAGCCCGAGGATGTGCTGCTTTTTCATTAGAACTTCACGAGGGGAATCGAAGATCCCATCGAAGGCTGGGTGTCGTCAGTTGGCAAGTTGTGGGTGCGTGGTCAGCAATTTGCGTTCGTCGGTCAGTCGTCGGCGTCCAGGGAGGCCAGACTGCGATGGGTGAAATCGAAGGCGAAATCCTAAACGAGTAAGGTAGTGAGTGACGAGTGCCTTCGAGAGCAAGGGTGTCCCGGCGCGAGGCACGAAAAAAGCGCACCGGGGAGGTGCGCTTGGCTGTGGGAGAACATCGGGGAGATTACTTTGCTCCGGATGACTTCAGGGCTTGGATCTCTTGCTGGATTATTTGCTCACGCAACGTCCGCAACGGGCGCGGGGAAAGTCTGCAAACCAACAGGGCGGCTGGCTGCGTCCTTACTCTTTCCACCTGGGGCCGCGCTCCCGCGCGGGGTTCCCGGAGCAGAGGGTGTTGGGTGGCAAGCTGCGGGTGACCACCGCGCCGGCGGCGACGACGGTCTCGGCACCGATCTCCACGCCCGGCCCGACGAAGACACACGCCCCCACCCACGCACCCTCACCTATCGTGATCGGCGCGTTGCGGTAAGAGAAGGCCGGGTCACGGAAATCGTGATTGCCGGTGCAGAGAAAAGCCCGCTGCGAGATGCACGCGTTGGACCCGATCGTTACCGGTTCGAAATTCAGGATGAAGACCTCCTCACCGACCCATGCGTGGTCGCCGATCTCCAGCTTCCACGGGAAATGGATGTTGACCCGCGGCTTGATGTTGACCCCGCGTCCGACCCGGGCCCCGAACAGGCGCAGCAGCGCCACGCGCATCGCCGAGGGCCATGGCAAAGGGGAAAGAAGGACCAAGCACTTCAGCACATACCAGATCGCCTCCACGGCCTTCGGCCGTCCGCGGTCGAGCCCCTTCGCCGCGTCGAATAGGTCAAGTCGGGTTTTCATCTCAAAACACTAATCATCATTCGCTCCAGAATCACGGCGAGGAAAGTTTTGCGCCTGCGCAGCACAATTCGGGCCGCGCACCAACCGATGCGAAACCTCCCGAAGGAGGCAGCCCAGTAACATACCCAGAAACGCGCCGCCCGCACCATAGGCTGCTCCCGCCAGGGTCCCGTGGCGCCCAGGCACTAAGTTCTGTGCCGCCTCCTTGAGCACGGGCAGGAGAAGGATCGCGAATGTCCCCGACTGCCACCGCCCGCCCTGCCACACCCACCACCACGCCCCGAGGAAGAGGGCCGAGTAAAAGCCCAGAAACCCGAAACCCCAGAAGTTCCGGTAATTGGTCACGCTCAAAATTTGCCGCGCCATCTCGCGGGGCATCCATGGCACGGTGAAAAATGAGGAGTCCTGGCGGAAGGCGAGATACGCGTAGGACGCGAGAAGGAGGAGCAATCCTGCCCACGCCATTTGCTTGGCGGCCGCTCTCATGACATCGCCGCTTCGGCGGCACAAAGCGCCTGGCGCGAAAAGTTGTCGCAACCCCAGCGCCCAACGATCTCGCGGGAGGCTAGAGCCATCTGGCCAGCCATCTCGCAGTCCTCCGCAATCCGCCGCAACGCCTCAGCAAGCGCATCAACGGAGGTCGGATCAAAGACGAAGCCGTTGGGGCGCTCTTCGAGCGAGTTGAGCGTTGATGGTTGAGCGTTGAGAGAAGCTGTAGCGGCGGTCTCCGACCGTCGGTTGTGGCCTCCCGCCGGTGGGGACACCGGCGCTACAGAAGGAAGCGCTCCCGGCAACAAGTCTTCCGCACAGCCTGCTGTGCGGGAGACGATGACGGGAAGCGAGCACGCCATCGCCTCGTTCACGACCAGCCCCCACTCCTCGTAGAGGCTCGGAAGGATGAAGGCCTCGGCCAGGGCGTAAAAAACCGGGTTTTCTTCGAGTTGGCGGAAGCCGTAGAAGAAAACCGTGCCGCGGTTTTCTTCGTGACGAGTGACGATTGGCGAGTGACGAGTGTCGGAAACACCCGCACTGCGGTGGTCGACGACCTCCAGCCCTAGCGCCCGCGCTTGAGCTTCCAGCGCGACCTCCTCCTCCCCACTCCCCACGAGCACCAGCGAAGCTGGTGACTGCCTTCCCTTCCCGTCACTCGTCACTCGCCATTTGTCACAGTAGCGGCCGTAGGCCGCTACAAGCGTCGCCAGATTCTTCTTCGCCACCATGCGACCGAGGCTGAGAAAATAGCGCTCGGGCAAGCCGTAGATCTGGCGAAAGTCGGTCATCTTAATGCCGCGGTGCCGGCGTGGCTCTCGTTCATTATGACCGTGCGCAGGCCGAGCGACTTGGCGGACCGGTTCATTGGCGATGGCAACCAAGCGGTAAAGGTCTGCGATTAGGGCGTCGGCTTGGCGAGAGGGTTCCAGACACGGCGAAAGCCCAGTCCCTGAAAATCTTTGGGATTGGCCGTGGCGAAATCTGTCACCCCATGGGCCTGGAGGGTGAACGCCAAGCGGATGTCGATGATCTGTCGGCGGGCACTGCCGTGCTTGGCTGCTTCCTGCCAGACTCGACTCATGACGTCCGCGTTCTCCACCAACGCCCACGAGGGATGGTTGCGGAAAAGGCGGCATTCCGCTTCGGCCTCGACAGCCCCGAGCGCCGGGGAAAAAATCGCCGGGTTTCGCAGAGCGAGATACAATTCCACCAGAACGAGTTCGGCCACCACAACGTTCGGATCGCTGGCCAGACCCTCCAAAAAATCGACGGCGTCCCGCTGCCATGGCGAGTTGGCGGCTCTGGCAAAGATAAAGATATTTGTATCGATGCCGATCATCGCGCCTCGGCATCCGCCTGAATGGCATCACGGACCGCCTCCGGGTCAAAGATCCTCAACTTGGACCCAAGGGGTGGCGGCAGCCGCCATGCTTTCGCGTTGTTCTTATTGCTGGCGGGATACGCCCGCGTGACAACTTCAGCCCCCCGGCGCAAGACTTCCGCAATGCTCCATTCGTGTTCGCGGGCGACCCGCTGCACCTCGCGGTAAAGCGGTTCAGGAATTTGAATTTGCGTCCGAATCATACATCGGATGTTAAGCGCTGTAATTGTGATGTCCAGCGAAATGCTACGCAGTGGGCACTCTTCGGCGCACGCTGTCCGCCGACTCGGCATCACAATGGGGTGTGGCGCCCATGCTCGGAAAGAAGGCGGAGGGACTGAAAAGTGTCCACGGAACACTCTTACTTAGCCTCGGCGCGGATCTCCTCTGCGCGCGCGGCGAAGTAAGCGTTGTCCACCGCATCATACCCCGTGAAAATCTTGTCCGCGGGGATGCTCAGACCGGCGAAGTGGCGTTTGTGGGGCTCGCCGCCGACGAGGGCGGCGTCGAATTGCTTGACGATCTGGCACTTGATCCAGCGCTTCCACCCCGTGGCCCGCTGCGTGCCGGCATGGCTCTCGTTCATCATGACCGCCCGCAGGCCGAGCGACTTCGCGGCGGCGAGGAGCGCTAGGTAGCGCACATCATTGGCCCACTACTCCACGCAAGGCATCCGCCCAAAGATTCGCGAGCGCCTTGGTCCCCTCGTCATTGTAATGCACCCCGTCGCTTTCGCGAAACTCCCGCCCGAGGCTGTCGGTGTCTGGGCCGGCGATTGCCAATCCGCTGGCGATGACCTGCTGCTGTCCTTCGCGCACGCCGGACTGCGGGGAGAAACTTACGTAGCTGCTGGTCGCCACGACCCAGACGATGTCCTGCCCCAGCACTCCGTTCACATCACCGATCAGCGCTTCCAGCCGGCGCGAGTATTCCACGCTCTCCATGCCCGCATCACTTTCACCTTGGGCCCAAAGGATGGCGCGGACGCCCTGCGGGCCGGTTGCTTGCAGAGCGACCACCAAACGCCGAAACAGCCGACCGCCCTTAGCCCAATCCTTGATGCTGGTGCCGCCCTCGGCCACGTTGAGGAAACCCACCGGCCGACCCGTCAAAGCAACCAGGGCCTCCCCTACCAGAGGCCAGGGAGAGCCGCGGCTGAAATCCGTTTGCGGATCGTCAGCGTGTCGCCATGCCAGCCGACCGTCGGCGTCGATTCGCCCGAGGCGGATGTCATTACTGCGGCTGACGACAAACTCCGGCGCCCACCCCGCCGCGTTGGACTGACCGGCCACCAGAAAGACCTCCCCTAGGGCGATCCGCCCCGACCATGAAAAGACACTTTCCCTCCAACGGGTTTGCAGCAGGACGCGGTTCCATCCCGGAGTCGCTGGAAGTTCCAGCACAAAGCGGCCCCAAGATGAGCGCGTGATTGCGGCGGTGTCCGGCGGCACTCCAGCCGCGGCGGCACCGGAGAGATTCACGGCTTTTCCCGCGATCTCGCCCACCAGCCATCCGCACCGACCGCTGATCGCCAGTTTTTCACCGCGACCGCGCCATTGCACCACCGCACCATCGGCAGGGCTGATTTGGCCGAGCCAGACACCTTGGTCGCGCAGCCAGAGCCCCGGACGTGGCATCACCAGTTGCCAGGCCAGCCATCCTGCCGCGACCGCCGAAAACGCAGCCGAGCCAGCGAGCCACTTCCACCGGACTCGCATGTCAACGACTCTTCAAGGCAGCCAACCACCCCCGCACGCGTCCGGTTTGGTGCTCGGTGAAGAACCACACGACGACCGCGTAGGCGAAGACAGCCATAGCGATCGGAATCGCCAGCGCAAAATGCCGGGCATCGGGCATCCATCGGTCGGCGTTGGTGGCGGAGAGCCGCGAGGCGATGAAGATGAATACCGGCATGTGGAGCAGGTAGAGCGAGTAGGAAATATCCGAGAGGCCGTGCAGCGGCTTCAGCAAGCGGAGCGTCCGCTCCGAGAGCTGCGCGGAAAGCCCGCAGTAAATGGCGAAGGCACATGTCACCGCGAGCAGCCAGCTCCAATGCACGTAGGGCAGCTCGTAGCCGATGCGGTTGCCGACGATGCAGCCGAGAAGAGCGAGCACTCCCAAGATGAAGCCCGGGGCCGACCACCGCGCAGGCACCGGGTGCCGGAGAAAGAGCCAGTAGGCCCCCACCCCGGCGAGCCAGATGGGAAAGGCCGCTGCGATTGACGTGCCGGAAAACACCAGTAGGCCGACCGCCACCAGAGCCCCGACAACGCGAAGCCACCATGTGCGCGTGGCGGCGGCAAAGGCGAGGATCAACGCCGGATAGACGAGGTAGTAGATGAACTCATACGAGATCGACCAGAGCGGACCGTTCGAGCCGAAGGTCGGGACGAGAATCTTCTGAAGAAAAAAGACGTTGCCGAAAAAGATCAGCAGGCCCGAGGTATCCGCCACCGGAGCATGGAGGATGTTGCCGAATCCGCCGCCCGTGTAAATCGCGCCCCCCATCCCCCTGCCAAGGTGGTCCCAGACGGCGGTGAGGAGGAGCGCGGGAATCAGCACGACCCACAACCGCGTCAGACGGGCCGAGAGATAGCCCGACCATGACCATTTGCCCCGTTGGCGCATCGTATGGATCACATGCGCGATCACGCAACCGCTCAGCACGAAGAACACCATCACCGCCTCATGACCGGCCCCGGTAAAAATGTAGAACACCTTCAATAACGCCCCCGGGTCCTCTAGATCGGCGAAGTCCCGGAAGAGTAGGTTGCGCCAGTGCTCGAGGAAGACCAAGACCGCGGCCGGTCCCCTCAACACATCGAGGAGCGGAAAGTAAGCCTTGCTGGGAGGGGCGGCGGGCATGGGCGAAGAGAACAGCGATCAGCGGTCGGAGGTCAGCGGAACCGCTCGCCGGGCCTCAAAGAGACGGGCAAAAGGGCCTCCCACCTCCACCCATTTCGCGCGCAGTCAAGTTCCGCTGGCGAGCGCTCGGCCCTGTTGCACGCGCTCGACGAGGGCTTGCTGGGATCGCCTTCGCCTCGCGGCCCGCGACTTTTCAGTGCGCGACCGGAACACCCACGCAAAGACGAGCAAGGGCACCACAACATACATGACTTGGTAGAAATACTGCCAGAGGAACACCCGGGTCAGGAACATGCCATTGGCCACAATTACCCCCATCAGCATGGCTTGGACGTAGCCCCGTCGCATGGTCAGGACGAAGTAGTCGAGGCAGGAGACGAGATAGCCCAGAAACATCATGCAGCCCAACATCCACATTTTACCCCCGTCGAGCAGAAAGAATCCTGCGATCCCCGGACTCATTGGCGCTCCACGGGTGAAGGACATGTCCTGCAAGATGCCCTTGACCGGTTTGCCCTCCCACAGGGCGCGTGGCACGAGGTGGAATGGCACATACAACCAAGCCATCACGTAGGGGCGCTTTTTCACCTTGGCCTGTGTCGCGGCTACGAAGGTATCGAAAATGTTCATGTCGCCGCCACGAGCGCCGTAGAAGGTCCAGTAGCTTCTCAGCAGCCCCTCGTCCCGGAACACCTCCTCCGTTACTTCCTGCTCAGCGAGCTCCTCGTTTGCCAAGGTCCGTTGGGCCCCGAGGTATTGGAAAAACGGCAGAGCAACCACGATGGGAATAATCAACCACGCAAACCCGACCCGGGGCTTGTAACGGTGCAAAACCGCCAAGCCGGTCACCATCAACCCCGTGAGATAGAATCCCCGGAAGTTGGTCACATCGCGCATGAACCACGTGAAGATGAGCAGCAAGAGCCCCGCAGTGCCCAAGAGCACAAAACGGCCAATGTCTCGTCGGCGGAGGAAGTGGTCCGCCATCACCACCACGGCGAGGACCTGCACCGCTTGAAGAGGGACCGGCAGCTCGTAGATATAGGCGCCGAGGGCACTTCCGTAGAGGCTGCGACCGCGAGAGGCGAGGAACATCATGACGAGCAGCGACGCCACCTGGCCAGCCAAGAGCACCGCTATCATCGCGGGCGTGACGTCCAGTGGCGCGGTAGCGAGGACATTTTGTTGCCGCCGACGAAGGAAGCTTCGTCGGTGGAGTTTCGGGGCAATCTGCACCCCGATGCTGAAGCAAATCGCCGCCAAGGTGGCCCACCACATGGCGGAGGTGATCTTGTCCCAGTCCGCTCCCACCAAAAAGAGGTTCACCAGCAGCCGATAGTCGCCCTCGATCAGCAGGTAGATGGGCCGCATGCCGAAAAAGAGGAACGACATGAAGAGGAACGCCCCGGCGCCGGTGACCTGCCGCTTGCGAATCTCATTGATCAATAAAAGGAGCTGGCTGAAGGCCAGAATCCAGACCGAGGCCCCCATTCCTTCCAGGGGAGCGGCCGCCAGCAGCAGAAAGATGCTGAAACCGATCAGCATGGTCCCGCCTCCCTTTGGTTGGTCCCGCAGAAGAAGTCCACAAATTGCGCGGCCATCCGCTCGATGGAATATTTGTGCTTCACGATTTGGCAAAACTGCCCGCTCCGCGCCAGCCAGTCAATCCGCTCCCGGTGGAGGCCGATCAGGGCCTCGGCGAGTAAGTCCGGCGCATCGCTCTGGAAGATCACGGCATTCCGCCCTTCCTTCAGCACTTCCACCTCGGGAGCATTCGGTTCATTCCGGCTGAATGCCACCGGCAGACCCATGCTCAAGGCATCCAGCACGGAAAGCCCCACATAGCCGGGCGACGCCAACGCGAAGCAAGCCGCGGCCAGTTCTCGAATTTTCCTGCGCTCGAACTGCTCACCGGCAAAGACGATCCCCGCCAAGCCGGACTCGCGGGCGAAACGCTCGCACTTGGAGCGTTCCGGGCCCTCGCCCACAAACACCGCACCCATCTTATGCCCCCGCCCTTGCAACACCTGCAGCGCCCGCAGCAGCAGCAACGGCTTCTTGGCCTCAACCAAGCGCCCCAGAAACAACAGCGAGGTCCGCTCCGCCGGTGGTGTTGCCAGCGGCGAGAACTCCTCAACGCGGACGGTAGAGTTTCCCGCCACCAGAATGCGCTTGTCCGGAAACAACTCCTGCAAAGGCTCCTGCTCGGCGTAGCAATAGCAGATGATGGTCCCGGCCATGGCGAACATGCGGCGGCGCGATGCCGCCATGTGCGAAGGCGCAACCTGCCGGCCGAGTGCGTGACCCCAGACCGCCGCCGGCACGCC
>JBGSSV010000128.1:0-11837 GCA_041736875.1 Chthoniobacterales bacterium
CGCCGGCCGAGGCGGGCGGGGCCATCAGTGGAGGTGCCGCCAGCGGCGACAGCTCGTCGGCCGGAGCACCGAGCTGCTCCGCGTCGCTGACAAAATCCTCCCCTGCGGTCGGCTTGGCCAAGGTCCAGATCACATAGCCCAGCGGCAGGAGCGAGCCGATGATCATGAAGGCGGGATAAGCCAGCAGGTAGCCGAAGGCGAAGATGACCACGGCGAGGCTGCCGAGGCAGAACATTTTCACCTGCGGGATGCGGTTGGCCGGCGTGTTCACGTAGCAGCGGGCGACGGACAACGCGGAGTAGCCGACGAAAAACGTCGCGTAAAAAATCATGAAATACTCCAACTCGAGCCCCACGGCCGCGCCGAGGGCGGCGACCGCCCCGCAGACGAGGAAGAGCGGGATCGGCGAGGTGACCAGCGAGGTGGGCACGAGGGCGAAGATGGCGCTGAGGCTCGCCCGCACATTGCTCTGCAAAAACCACCGCAGGGCGATGTAGCCGCTGTCGAGCGTGGTCAGCGCGCAGGCGCAGAGAAACACGCAGTAGGCTCCGAAGATCCACGGATGCTCGGCCGCTTTCTCGAAGAGGAAACGCATGACCGCGTCATGCCCGTAAACATGACCGCCAAGGCCCGGACGCAGGAACTCCGCCGCGCCGGCACCCAGCGCCCAGAGCGCAAGCATGCCGTGGAAAAGCAGGAGGAGGAAAAATTCCAGTGCCCCGACGATGAAGGCCGCGGCGATGGACACGCGCTCGCGGTGCATCTGGATGGCCCGCTGCCATTGCTGCAGGTCGAGCCAGGGTCCGAGGAGAAAGCCGATGAAAATCGGAATCATGTAGCCCCAGTAATTCCAATCGTCGGTCGGCCGTTGATTGATTGGAGCCGCCGGCTGCCCGCTGGAGATGTGCGACGGGGCGGACAAGAGGATCGCCACCGCGCCGGCGAGAATGAGGAAGATCACCCCGTGGCTCCATTTGATCCGGCGGATGTTGAACTCCTCGCCGAAAAGAATCCCCGCCGCGAGGATGACCAGGAGGATGAGCGGGATGAAAAGAATGGCCGGCGAAAGTCCGAGTGGCATCCAGCCGTAGCGGATGAGGGCAAAGATGGTCAGCGTGATGGCCAGCAACTGGTAGAGAAAAAAGACGAGGCGGAACGGACGCGACCAGGCGGTGAAAAAGCGGCCGAGCGATTCCGATCCGCCCTCCTGTCGTCGCGCCAGATGGTGGGTGATCAAACCGAACCCGACCAGCCCGAGGCAATTGGGAATGGCGAAGCTCAGCAGCCCGGCCAGCCCGAACTGTGTGGTGAACTGCACGGAAAAAAACAACCCCAGTCCCCACATCCAGGAGAGCGAGACGGAGTTGCCCCAGAGGAGCGTGTTGAACCAGCGGGTGATGTTGCGTTCGGCGGCGGCCATGGGCGGGGAGGTGCGACTATACCACGCGCCTCCGGCTTGCCCAACATTCCCGCACGGCCGCTTCGTGGTCATGTTCTTGACTTCGTTCTTCCCGTTTACAGCCTCATGCCATGCCCCCGGTTCGCCTCCTTCTCATTTTCGCGGCGGCGCTTTTCCTCCTCGTGGTCGCGCTTTATGCCCCGACTCTGCAGGGCGTGTTTGTCTACGATTCGATCGCACAGGTTGAGAACAGCGACTATCTCCACACGCCGGCGAACTGGGCCGAGGTGCTGACTTTGCGCGTAGTCGCCCGCGACGAGCTCGACCGCAACCGCCCGCTCCACCTCGCCTCGCTTATGGCCGACGCCGCCCTTTGGGGCAAAGACCCCTTCGGCTACCGTCTGACCAGCGTGCTCCTCCATGCGCTGAACGCCGCACTGGTCTTCGCTATTGCGGTGATCGGATTGCGCAGTTGTAGCGGCCCTCTGCGAGCGCCGGAGCAATTGAGGCAAAAGGCAGCGATGGTAACGGACCGACGCCACAGCGCTCCGGCCGCGCCCCTCGGCCAAGGCAATTGGAGCGCGATCTTCGCTGCCGCCTTCGGTGCACTGGTCTTCGCCCTGCATCCGCTCGTCGTCGAGGCTGTGGCCGAGCCATCCAATCGCGAGGATCTGCTCGTTCTTTTCCCGACCTTGCTCGGGGTCCTCCTGCTCATCGCTGCCGGATTGCGTCCGCCTCGCGCTTGGTGGCCGCTCAGTCTTGCGCTCGCCGCCTGCGCCTTTTTTGCCGTGACGGCCAAGGAATCCGGGGTGGCGACGCCCCTGGTTTTTCTCGCCACCGCTTGGCTCTTTGTTCTGGCCAACTTCAAGAAATGCCTGCCCGGCGCGGTTCTCGGCGTGGTGGCGGTCGGCGCATTTCTCGCCGCGAGCTACGTCTTCCGCCCGTTGGCCTCCGACGTTTTCGCTCACACGCCGGGTGGTCTGGGGTCTGGTTTTTGGATCAGCCTGGGGCTACAAGGCCGTATCTGGGCCCTGCAGCTTGGCCAGATTTTCTGGCCCGCGCACCTCTCCGCCCATTACCTGCCGCACGTAATCGGCGGTCTTTCGTGGCCGCTGGCCCTGCTTGTTCTGGGCGTGGCGGGTGCTGCGATCTGGGTCTTGGCCCGCCACAGCCACCTCGCCGTGCTCGGCGCCTTGCTTTTCGTCCTCACCGTCCTGCCGGCGTCGAATTTTGCCGCCCAGTATCATCCGGTGGCCGACCGTTATCTTTATGCGCCGCTCGCCGGGTTTGGCCTGCTGGTATCCGCGCTCGCTTTTGTGCTCCTCGCGCGCTTTCGCGGCCTGTGGCCCGTGATCGGCTTGGCGGCCGTGGCCTTGCTCGCCGCCGAATACGCGGCCAACCGGCAGCGCCAGTTCGTCTGGCAAACTCCGGCCGCCCTGTGGACCGACGTCTTGGTCAAGTTCCCCGGCGTGAGCGTAGCCCACCTAGGGTTGGCCAATTGCAGCTACCGCGCCGGCCAGTTCGGCCTGGCTAGGATCTCCGCGTCCGAGGCCGTCGTGCTCAGCCGCGGGCAATGGGATGAGGCCATGGCCTTCCGGGCGCTTTGCGAATGGCAGGCCGGAGACCGAGATGCCGCGATCGCGACTTTCCGCGCCCTGCTGCGCCTCTCACCACGTTTCCGTGACATTGACCGAGTGGCCCAAACGCTCTTTTGGTCGCCCGACCAGCTTCAAGTCATGCGCGAAGTCGCTGCTGCCGCGAAGGCCTAGGCATTCATCGGGCGCGGACCTTTCGCTCCGCTCCGCGGCGTCTTCGGCGGGGTCTAAAATGCCGTCCGAGGCTCATCCCCTCTGGCGCCCGAAATTCATGTCGAAAAAGGGCGATTTTTCAAGGGGTCTAAACTATTCACAATCAATACCTTGGGTGAATTGTGAATAACCATCAATCTTGGGCTGGATACGTCGTTTTCAAATCGGGCGAAATTAGTTCGTAAATCGGGTATTAAAGCCTTGAGACTGCTTCTGTCCGGAGCGATTTTTTAAGGTCCGATTTTGACCCCCAGTTTTAGCTTGTTGATGAACCGCAAAAGCAAGGCACGCTTCGGCGTGCTTGGTGCCTTGCGTCGGAATGTTTCCGGCGCAGGTGCGCGCTTGGCGCGACTGCTCCCGGCTCGCGCCCTCGCTCGGATTTTGTTGGCTGGGTTCCTCACCTTGATCGGCACATCCGGAGCGCAGGCTCAAGTCTCTCCGACTTGGCAGGGCAGCGGAACGAACTGGAGCGATGGGGCCAACTGGGATGCCACCTACGGCTATGGGCAGTTGGAGTGGACGGGGGCTGGCAACACCACGAGTTGGAATAACCTTTCGGACCCGCAAAGCCAGTGGCGTTTCTACTTCAGCGGCAGCACGGCTTACACCCTGGGCGGAAGCCAGGTAAACTTTTTCGACTTCGGCGGAGCCAACGGCGGCATCCGAAGCGATTCGTCTGCCACGCAAAGCATCAACATGAACCTGTCGTTCCAGGACAGCGGAAGCCGCCCGATGTTTATCCTTACCCGGAGTTCGGGCGGCCTGACCTTCGGCGGCAGCGTCAACACCGGCGGCAATGTTACCGCGCTCGGCATCGGCGGCACCAATGCCAGCAGCGTCACCACTTTCAACGGGGCCATCACTGGCACCAAGCCCCTTGTGATCGGCACGAACAGTTTCGATGGCAACGCCACGGGCATGGGCACCACCCGTGCGTTGTTTGCCTCGAGCAACAATTACACCGGCGACACCACGGTCAACGCGGGGGCGCTGACCATCTCCCACGCCAACGCCCTCGGCGCAACGAGCGCCGGGACCACTGTCGCCTCCGGTGCCTCCCTGCGGATGAGCAACGGCATCACGGTCTCCGGCGAGGCTCTCTCGCTCAATGGCACCGGCTTGGACAGCAACGGCGCGCTGGTTTCGGTCAGCGGCAGCAATTCCTACTCCGGGCTGATCACCCTGGCCGGCACGGCCTACATCGGTGCGACCAACAGCTCGGCCCTTACCGTCAGCAACGTGTCGGGCGGGGCCAACGAACTCTGGGTCGTCGGCGCCGGCACGACGACCATCGCCGGCGGCGCGACCAACAGCGGCTCGGGCACAGCGTTCGTCAAGACGAACACTGGCGCCGCCGTCCTCATGGCCAGCAACGCGTGGTCCGGCAACGAATTCATCCGCGAGGGCACGGTCGTCCTCAGCAACAACAACGCCCTCGGTGTCGGCGGCACGACCACGATAGGCCCGTCCTCGGGCTCGGCAAATGCGACGCTCACCCTTGGGTCAGGCGTCATCAACAGCAACGCAATCACGGTCGAGGCCGGCGGCACCGGCTCGCGCACGCTGGGCTACGAGACCGGCACCGGCACCGGCACGCAGCAGGGCAACGTCACGCTCAACAATGGCCTCGCCTTCAGCGCCGTCTCGGGCGGCAACCTCACCGTCAGCGGCGTGATCAGCGGTGGCAGTGGCTTCACCAACGTCGGCCCCGGCACCATCACGTTCAGCGGATCCTCGGCCAACACGGCCACCGGCGCAGGCGTGATCTCCTCGGGCACGACGATCTTCAGCAAGTCCGCCAACACCGCGGCCATTGCCGGTGCTCTCACCGTGAACTCCGGGGCCACGCTGCGGACGGATGCTGTCAACCAGTTGAACAATCAGTTCGTCATTGCCAACGGCACCATGGACTTCAACAACAACAGCCAGCAGCTCGCCCTCGCCGGCGCCGGCACCGTCACTCTCGGCAACGCCACGTTGACCAACACGAATACCGGTAGTGAAACCTTCTCGGGCTTGGTCAGCGGCACGGGCGCGCTCGTCAAGGCGGGCGTCGGCACCCTCATCCTTAGCGGATCCAACAGCTACTCCGGGACCACCACGGTCAACGGCGGCGTTCTCCGCGCCGCCCACGCCTCCGCGCTCGGTGCGACCAATTCCACGGCCACGGTCAATGCCGGTGCCGCCCTCCAATTGTCCAACAATATCGCCGTGGGCAACAAGGCCCTCGTCCTCAGCAGCACCGGCACGAACAACGACGGCGGACTGCGCAGCATCAGTGGCGACAACTCTTGGGGCGGCAACCTCACGGTGGACCAGGGCCGCATCCAGACCGATGCCGGCTCCCTTACCGTCGGCGGCAACATCGGCCTCGGCTCGAGCATTCTTTACGTCAGCGGTGCGGCCAACACCGTGCTCAACGGCATGATCACCGGAGCCAGCCCCACCAATGGCAACGGCTCGCTCTACTACTGGGGCGGCAACTCCTCGACCCTCACCCTCGGCGGCAACAACAACGCCACGCTCTCCGGTTTGGTCAGTGTCCGTGGCGGCACTCTCATCGTCAGCGACGCCAACAGCCTCGGCACCGGCCGGCTCGATTTGAACAGCGCCAGCAGCACGGTCGTTAGCCTCCAAGTCAACGGCACAACCACGCGCACGAACGAGATCAAAATCGGCGGGGGCGTCACCGCGACCAACACGACCATCAATGTGGCCAGCGGCCAGAACTTCACCCTCAACGGGAACCTTTCCGGCGACAACACGAACAACACGACCAAGTTCGGCAAGGGCGGGGCTGGCACCCTCACGCTCGCCTTCAGCAACTCCACCTACAACGGCCAGATCCAGGTCGGCGAGGGCACGGTCATCCTGACCCACGCCAACGGGCTTGGCACCAATGAGTCCACTTCCGCCCGCGGCATCGACCTCGGCCTCAACGCCGGCGACGTGAACACCTCGACCGACGCCGCCATCCTCGCGGCACACGGCCTGACCGTGCGCCAGTCCATTTACGTCGCGACGAACAACGCTTCGGCCGTCCGCACCGTCGGCCTCGCTGGCAATGGCACCAACACCTTCACCAACGAGATCTATCTCGATGGCGCCATGACCGTCAGCGCCGGCACGCTGGCCACCGACCGCGTGAACATGACCGGCCAACTCATCCACACCGGGAGCGTGACCAAGGTCGGCGTCGGCACACTCGTTCTCTCCGGAAATAATACCTACTCCGGCGGCACGGCCATCTCGAACGGCTTCATTCAGATCGCGCACAATGCAGCCCTCGGCACCGGCACCATCACCAACCGCGCGGACGGCGGCGGCCTCCTCACCGACGGAACAGCGCGGACCATCGCAAATGCTTTTGCCATCGGCAACAGCACCCTCATCGGCGGCACCGGCGCCCTCCAGATCGACGGCACGACCACGGTGCAGCTGTCCGCCGCGTTGACCAACAACAACGCCGGCGGCCTCACCCTCAGCAACCTCGCCCTCGGCAACAGCGGCACCAGCCGCACCCTCACCCTCGCGGGCACCGGCAACACGACGATCAACGGCGTCATCTCCAATGCCGCCGGGCAGAGCACGAATAACTTCGTTATTACCTCCTCCGGCGTCACCGCCCTCAACGGCGCGAACAACTACACCGGCAAGACCGATATCGGGGCCAGCGGGTTTGTCGTCTTGGGTAACAACACCGCACTTGGCTCGACCGCGGCCGGCACCGAGATCACTGCCGGCGGCGGCACTTTGGACCTCAACGGCCATACCGTTGGAAGTGAAGCGCTCACCCTGCGCAGTTCCGGAGCTGGAGGCAACGGCGCCCTGCGCAACTCGTCCGCCACGGCCGCCAGCGTGGGCGGGAGCGTCACCATGGCCACCGACACCACGATCACGACGACAAACGGCAACATCACCCTCTCCGGCGCGGTCGGCGAAAGCGGAGGCTCTCGCGCCCTGACCAAGGCCGGCAACAGCACCCTCACGCTTTCTGCGGCCAGCACCTACTCCGGGGTCACCACGATCAGCGGCGGCCGCCTCAGCCTCTCTGGCAGTGGCAGCATCTCGACCAACAACCTCATTTTCGCCGGCACCACCCCGGGCTCGCTCAACCTCGGAGGCAACAGCCAGACCGTGGCCAGCATCGCGTCCGCCTTCACCTCGGCCGGCACGGTCGTTATCACCAACGGGTCCCTCACGGTCAACGGCGACGCCAATCTCGTCATCGGCAACGCCCTTGACGGCAGTGCGTGGGACTTCAGCGGGCTCAACTCCTTCGTCTTCAACCGCACCAACCGGGAGTTTATCGCCCGGCCCACGACCACGACCGGGAGCGTGACCAACACACTGAATCTCGCCGCGAGCGGCGGCGGAACCAATACCATCAGCGCCACCCGGGTCGTCCTTGGTGCCGCAGGGGGCAGCAGCCAGGGCTCGGGCCACCTCATGATCGTGAATCTCGGCAAGACCAACACGATCAACACCGACACCCTTGAAATTGGCGGCTTCAACGGCGCCGGCACCGTGGCCTTTAGCTCTGCCGTGACCAATGCGGCCCCCCTCCTGACCTTGCGCGCGACCGATGGAACCAGCCGCGTCGGCTCGGCCATTGTCGGGTGGACATCCTCCGGCACCCGCGCCGGAGACGGGACCTTCAACCTGGCTGGTGGCGCGGTTGATGCCCTGGTGGATACGCTGACCATCGGACGTCATGGTGCCGGAGCCAACAACACCGTCGCGGGCACGATGACCATGCAGGCGGGAACGCTCGATGCCACGACCCTCATCCTCGGCGACAAGAACGTCACCACCGGCACGCCCACCATCAACGCCACGTTCAACCAATCGGGCGGGAACGTCATCGCCAGCACGATGTATCTGGGCAACAACCAGACCAATGTCGCAGCCAACTTTATTGCCAATTACAACCTGACGGGCGGGACGCTTTACGCCCAGACCATCTCCGGGAATGGCGCGACCTACGGCGGCAGCACCGTGCGCAACCTCAATGTGGATGGCGGCACGGTGCGCAACCTCGCCGGCAGCGACCTGGCCATCACGGGGCTGGCCGATACGGCGAGCGGACGGTTGAATGTCGTGCTCGGAGCCGGCGGCGGCACCTTCCACGCCGACTCCGGCCGCGGCATCACCCTCGGGGCCAACAGTCTCGTCAGCGGCAGCGGAGCCCTGGCCAAATCGGGAGACGGCACGCTTACCCTCACCGAGGCCAACACCTACTCCGGCGGCACGACGCTTTCCGCCGGCGTCCTACGCGTGGCCAACGCATCCGGCCTCGGCACCGGCACGCTGACCCAATCGAGCGGGGCCTCCACGCTGCAAATCTCCAACGCCGGCACGGTGGCCAACAACATGAACGTTTACAATGTGGCCTTCATCAGCGGGAACAACACGCTCAGCGGTTCGTTGACCCTCAACAACACGACCTACGATGTGGCTTCCGGCACGACGAACACACTGAGCGGAACCCTCGACGGCTCGGGCGGCATCACGAAGACGGGCGCGGGCGAATTGGTCATTGCGGGCGCGACGAACAACACATTCACCGGCAACACCGATGTGCAGGCGGGACGTCTCGTCCTCTCCAAGACGGCTGGGGTGACGGCGATTTCCTCGACCAACACCACCAATGGCCTCCGCATCGCGACGAATGCCGTGGTCGAGTTGGCGGCCAACAACCAGATCAATGACGCTGCGGGCTTGAACCTCGATGGCGGAACCTTCCTCACCGGGACGAGCGCGACCGGCTACGCGGAAACGCTCGGCACGCTGACCCTCTCGTCCGGATCGACCATCGATTTCGGCAGTTGGGCCGGCGGTGCTGGCAACCGCAACATCAACTTCGCCGACAGCTCAGGCATCTCGTGGGGAAGCGGGACGCTCACCATCACCAACTGGACGCAGCTCACCAACAGCGACAGCGGTGAATACGGCCGGCTCTTTTTCGGCAGCAACACCAACTCCCTCACCTCCGGCCAGCTTGGTCAAATCAGCTTCAACATCGCCGGCACTCTCTACGGAGCCAAGTTCCTCTCCGATGGCGAGGTCGTGGCTGACATCACGCCGATCCCCGAACCGCGGGTCTATGCCGCCGCGCTCGCCCTCCTCGCCGCCGTCGTCTGGCGCGAGCGCAAACGGCTGCTTCTCCTCATCCAGCGGCTCGAGTAACCCGGCGGCATCGGCCTGCTGCCGAAGCCATGCTTCTTGCTGCGGAGAAACTGAATCAGCGTGCCGTCTCTGGCGCGGTCACGAGGTCGCCGCGGGCTTTGTAGTAATCGTAACGTTGGCGGACGGCGGCGATATAGGCGCGGGTGCTGGCGATATCCATGGCGCGGCTCAACTCTTCGGCGGAAATCTGCGCCCCACCGGCCCAGCGTTTCACGCGGCTGCGGCCCGCATTGTATTCGCCGAGGGCAAAGGGCAGGGGATCCGCTTGGGCGGCCCAGTGTTTGAGCGCATTGCCGAGATACCAGGTGCCGACTTCGATGTTGGTCTTTGCATCGAGGAGATCCTCGGGCACGAAGGTTTCGATTTCCTCGGCTGCAACCCAGTCCTGCGCCGCGGGCTCGGTCACCTGCATGAGCCCGCGTTCCCCGTGGGCGCCGAGTTTGCCGTCATGAAAACGGCTCTCTTGCCAAATGACCGCTTTGACCAGCAAAGGGTCCACGCCATGTCGCGCCGCGCTGCCGGCGATCGCCTCGTTGTAGGCGTCGTGACGTCCGAAGCTCAGCCACTCGCTCAGACGGTAGGCCGGATCGCTCTCGACTGCGACCAGAACGCCGATGGCGGCAGCAATCAACATGGCGGCGGCCACGAGAGCGTAGATGACGCGCAGGGACATAGCGGAACAAGCTAACCCCTTCGGAGGGTGGTTGCCAGAACGAGTGAAACCGCGCGGGGCGTGGAGAGTGGAATTGGAGTCAGCCCCGGTCCGCCGCGCGCCACCAAGCCGCCTGCGCGGCGGACCAGCGGCGTGTCGCGTGCACGTCCGGAACGGCCTCGACCAGCTGCCGGCTGCTGGCCGGCCAGGTTTCGCCGACCGCCTCAACCGCAGCATAGTCCCACCCGAACATGGCGGCCCAGTCGCGGAAATTCAGGGCGTGGGCATTGCGGAAGGCTTCATGTTGGAACATGCGGTCGAAAATGGCGCCGCCGCCGTTGTTGACTACGGCAATGGTCAGATGGGCCCCCGGCATTTGCGCCGCCGGCCAGAGCCCCGGCAGATCGTAAAGCGCGGAGAGATCGCCGAGGATGGCTGCGGTCGGGCGGTCAGCGGCGGCGAGGCCGAGGGCGGATGAGACCAGTCCGTCGATGCCGTTGACTCCACGGTTGGCGAAGAACGATCGCCGGTCATCGCGGCGTCGCGCGACCAGATCCCATTCGCGAATCGGCAGACTGTTGCCAAGGAAGATGCGTGCATCATCGGGCAGACGTTCGTCGATGGCGCGGACCAGCGCGGCTTCGCTGCGCGGTTCGGCGGCAGTGGACTCGGATACGAAGGCGGCGGCCGCACGGTCGAGGGCCAAGAGCGCCTCGTGACCCCCGCCGCGCGGAGCCAAGGTGGCACCGATCGCAAGAAAGTGTTCGAGAGGCACGACCGGTTCGGGCCGGGCCAAGCCGGGTAGGTTGACCCGCGAAACGTGCAGCACGGGGCGGCTGGAATCCTCCAACTCCCGCCAGAAGCGCGGCGTGGGCACACCGCCGAGACGCACGATCCCATCGCACGCGGCGCGGCACTCCGGGGTGAGAAGAATGCGTTCACCGCCGTGCAGGCTTGTTCTCGCCAACGCCGGATGGCCGCGCAGTTGCGAAACAGCCTCGAGATAAAGCGGGCTGTCGAGGGAAGCGAGCCACGGGGCCAGCGCGCTGGCGTCGTCCGGCCGCAGCGAGGAAACAAGCACGAGCGGTCGCCGCACACGTGCAAAAAAATCCTCGCAAGCCGCCCGCGCCTCGCCCTCATTCATCCACGGAACCGGACCGGCGGCCCGGGGCGGAGACGCGGAAAAATCAATGTGCAGCGGCTCCCCACCCAGCGGTTCGTCGAAACAGACATTGAGGTGCAGCGGCCCGGCGAGCGACGGCAGCACGCCGATTTCTCCGGGTGCTTCGAGATCCATCACCGGCGCGCGGGCCGCGGTGAAAAGCGGAACCTGATCGATCGTCTGCGGTGCGCCGGTCCCGCGCAGCCGGCGCGGCCGATCGGCCGTGACAACCATGAGCGGAAGCCCGGTGTGCGCGGCCTCGAGCACGGCGGGAAGTAGTTCCGCTGCAGCGGTGCCGGAGGTGGTCACAACCGCCACGGGGGCTTGGTCGCGGCGGCAGCGGCCGAGGGCGAAAAATCCCGCGCTACGTTCCTCGAAGAAGGAAACAAGCTCGAAGGCTCCGCGGGCCGCGTCGGCTGCGAGCACCAGGGGCGCATTGCGTCCGCCCGGGCAGAGGCAGAGCGTGCGGACCCCGGCGGCGTGGAGGCTGGCGAGAGTATCGGCCGCGAGAACGCGGTTGGTTTCCCCTGCGCTCAAAGTCCGAGGTTGCCGCGGGTGGCGGCGAGTTTGAGGCGCAGTTCCGCCGTTTCGCGCCCGAGGTTGCTCGCGGGCACGAGGCCGCAGCAG
>JBGSSV010000146.1:0-40512 GCA_041736875.1 Chthoniobacterales bacterium
GCCGTGCTGGGTGCGCTCGCCGCCGCGGGTGCCGCTTCCTCCGTGGTCTTTTCCACCCATCTGCCGCGGACCGGGCTGGAGGGCGGGTTCGCTGCCGACGAGCGCTCGTCGCTGGGCGACCGCCTTTGCGACTACCTGCCCGAGGATGCGCAACTCGAGATGGCGCGCTTCCTCGCCGCTCGCGGGGCGCAGGCGCGATTGGCCGGCACGGTCCTCAAGGCGTTCGGCGCGGTCGCCGGAGTCATCGGGATGCAGCCGATTCCGCTGGCCGACTTTCCCGTGCTGCTCTCCCTGCAACTCTTCATGGTCTCGCTCATCATCTACGTCAGCGGCCGTGATTTTTCTCTCCGCCTGGCCGGAGAGTTCACCGCCTCGCTCGGAATCGGCTTCGGCGCAGGCCTCGTCTTCCGCGAGACCGCCCGTGCTGCCGTCCGCATTCTCCCGGTCTGGGGCTCGATGATTTCCGGCGGGGTGGCCGGGGCCGGAACCTATGCGCTCGGACGCGCGGCCATCGCCTACTACATCGAGGAGCGCCGGGTGCCCCGGTTGACGGGGCGCTGGCGCCGGGGCGTGCCTCCGCCGACGCTGGAGGACTGAAGCCGTGCGCATCCATGCACCGCCGCAGGATCGAATTTTTGCGGGCACGTGTGCGTGGAGTTTCGACGACTGGCGTGAGGTTTTCTACCCGCAAACGCTGCCGCGCAATCGTTGGTTGGAATTTTACGCGGCTCATTTTCCGGCGGTGGAGATGGATTCCTGTTTTTATCATCTGCCCTCGGCGCAGACCGTTGGCCATTGGAGCGGGTTGACCGGACCCGGATTCCGTTTCTGTCCGAAATTGCCGAAGACGCTCAGCCACGAGAAGCGTCTCGAGGATCCCGCTCCGGAGATTCGTCAGATGCAACAGCTCGCTGCCGAATTGGGGCCGCGTTTGGGATGCACTTTTGTCCAGTTGCCGCCGTCTTTCGTGGCGCGTCCGCACGAGGAGCGGATTCTGCGGAAATTCCTCCGCGCCTGGCCGGCCGATATTCCTCTCGCGGTGGAGTTCCGCCACGAAAGCTGGGAGACACCCCATGCCGCCCGCATGCTGGAGGACCATGGGGTCGCCTGGGTCTGGGCGGACCATTTGCCGCTCGGCGCCCAGAAATCCGCCGGCTTCGGCTTTCTGCCCGTGACCGCACCGCACCTCTACGTTCGATTGCTCGGCGACTTCCGCACGAAATACGGGGCGGATGGAAGGGAGACTCGCCGCTATGGGCGAATCCTCTGGTCGCGGGACCTCGCGCTCGAGCATTGGGCCACCAAGCTCGGGCAGCACAGCGAGGCGCAGGCGGTCTACGTTTTCGCCAACAACCACTACGAGGGGCATGCGATCGAGACCGTGCGCCGTCTCGCGGCCAAACTCGGCCTGTTTCTCCCGCCGGGCCCTGACGCCCACCCGTCCCAACTCGAACTTTTCCGCGACGCGAACCCGGCGTAGGCTCACCCTATGCGCCTGCTCCTTGTTGATGGCCACTACTACGCCTACCGCTCGTTTTTCGCCATCCGGAACCTGACCAACTCCCAGGGCGAGCCGACCAACGCCGTTTTCGGTTTTGTCAAAGCTCTGCGCAAAATGCTGGCCGACGTTGCCCCCGACACCGCCGCCGTGGTCTGGGATGCGGGATTGCCCCAGCGGAGGATGGAACTCCTTCCTTCCTACAAACAGCAGCGGGAGGAAACGCCGGCCGATCTCGCGGTGCAGTTTCCCTTCATCGAGGAGGCGGTTGCCGCGCTCGGCCTCCACAACGTCCGCCTGGAGGGCCACGAGGCCGATGACCTCATCGCTTCATATTGTGCGGCTGCGTTGCGCGAAGGTGGCGAGGTGGTCATCGCGACCAATGACAAGGACATCTACGCGCTGGTCGGCGACGACGTCTGCATCTACTCGACCAACAAGACCGACACGGGCGACGGCAAGGAGGGGTTCGCCCTGCTCGGGGCCGGCGAAGTGGAGGCCAAATGGGGCGTGCCGCCCTCGCTCATTCCCGACGTGCTCGCCCTGACCGGCGATGCGGTGGACAACATTCCCGGCGTCGAGGGCGTCGGCCCGAAGACTGCCGCCAAACTCGTCCGGGACCACGGCCGGACCGCCCTGCTGGCTGAAAACCCCGCGCTCATCGCGAACGAAAAGCTGCGCCTCAAAGTCACCGCCGCCGGGGACCGCCTGCGCGACAACCTTGAGCTCGTCCGCCTCGACGGCGATTTGCCCCTGCCCGTGCCGACCGGGGAACTTCATGTCCGCCCGGACCCGACGGCCGTGGTCGCTTTGGCTCGCCGCTGCGAGTTCCGCTCATTGCTCGCCGAATACGAGAAGTTGGCCGGATCTGCCCCGGAAGACTCCCAACTCAACCTTTTCTGAGCCGCCGTCGGACGTCGTCCGTTCCGTCGGGATTGCCAAGCGGGGCAAACATGGCATGATTTCCCACTATGAAGCCTTCCCTCCTCCTTGCGTCCCTCTTTGTCCTCCCTTGCCTCCTCCTCGCTCAGGACGGCCCGGTTAATTGGAAAACCCTGGCCACCGAATTTTCCCAAGACGCCGCTGCGGCCCAGGCCAAGTATCAGGACAAAATGATCACTGTGACCGGCCCCGTCTCCGCCATCGCCAATGGCGACATGACCCTCGACGATCCCACCCTGGCCGTCACGATCTCCTCTGAAAGTGGTCCCGGGGCCGATGTGAAGTGCCTCTTCGAAAACTCCGACCTGCCCGAGAAAGCCGAATACGGCATGCCCGATGACGGCAGCGAGGCCGTCCTCCGCAAGCGCGACCAAGCGGGCAATGTCATTTCCACCCAGCCCTTCGTCCAGACCGAACAGCAAATCACCGTGACTGGTTCGTATGTGAACTTTGATGCCGGCGACATCGTCCTGCGGCATTGCCGCTTGGTCGGCGGTTCCGCGCAGTAGGCCGCGCTTTGCGCAATTATCTCAACTGCCGGGGGCTTTGGTCTTGCCCCAGCCCGGTGTCAGGGGTTTTATAAATCCCGCTTATGATCGTCACAACCGACCAACTCTTCAAAATCGCTTACGGAAAATACGCCGTCGGCGCCTATAACATCAACAACATGGAGCAGGCCCTCGGCCTCTTCCGCGGCGGCATCGACAGCGAGGCCCCGTTCATCATCCAGCTTTCCAAAGGCTCGCGCAAATACGCCGACAAGCGCATGCTCGAGGCCCTCATTCGCACGGCCGAGGAAATTTTCCCCGCCGCCGTCTTCGCCGTCCACCTCGACCACGGCGACGAGGAAACCTGCTATGATTGCATCGACAGCGGTTTCTACAGCTCGGTCATGATCGACGCGAGCCACGCGCCTTTCGAGGAGAACATCGCCATCACCAAGCGCGTGGTCGACCGTGCCCACGCCAAGGGTATCAGCGTCGAAGCCGAACTCGGCATGCTCGGCGGCGTGGAGGAGGACATCCAGGTCGACGAAGGTCACGCCTGCTTGACCAACCCGACCGAGGCGAAGGAATTTGTCGACCGCACCGGCTGCGACTCCCTCGCCTGCGCCATCGGCACCAGCCACGGTGCCTACAAATTCAAAGGCCAGCAGAGCCTGCACTTCGAAGTCCTCACCGAGATCCAGCAACTCCTGCCCGGTTTTCCCCTCGTCATGCACGGCAGTTCCAGCGTCCCGCAGGAGGAGGTCAAGCGGATCAACGCCGCCGGCGGACAACTCGACGAGAGCGCCCGCGGCGTGGATGAGAACGAATACCTGCCCGCGGCCAAGCTCGGCGTGACCAAGGTGAACATCGACACCGACGGACGCCTCATCTGGACCCGCGTGCACCGCGAGTTCTTCCGCGACAAACCCTCCGACTTCGACTTTCGCCCACCGGGCAAGATCTTTGTCGAGGAATACGCCAAGTTCATCGGCCACAAAAACAAGATGCTCGGCTCGGCCGGGCATCTCCCCGACGTGCGCAAGCAGGTCGGCGGCTGACCGCTCCCATGGCCTCCGGCCCCGGCGAAATGCGGAGTGAGATCCGCGGGATTCTTTACCGCGAATCCACCATCATGAGCCGTCTCGATGAGATGGCCCATGAGATCTCCGATGATTACGCCGGTCAGGACCTGACCGTCGTGGCCGTCCTCAACGGCAGCCTCATGTTCGGGGCCGATCTGCTTCGCCGCATCGAGATGCCGCTGCGGCTCGATTGCCTCAGCGTCTCGAGCTACCACGGCGCCTCCACTACCGGCGTGGTCCGCTTCAACCAGGAGCGTCTGCCCGATGTGCAGGGACGCCACGTCCTCCTCCTCGATGACATCCTCGACAGCGGGAACACGCTCCATGCCATTCGCGACCGCTTCCTGGCCGAAGCCAGTCCGCTCAGCGTCAAAATCTGCGTTCTCCTGCGCAAGGACGTGCCGCGCGCCCGTGAGCTGGAAGCTGACTACATCGGCTTCGACATCGCCAACGAGTTTGTCGTCGGCTACGGGCTCGATTACATGGAGCGCTTCCGCAACCTGCCCTACATCGGCGTGATCAGCGATGCCGCCATTGAGAAATACGCACCCCCCAAAGCCTGACCCACAGACCCGCCACGCCGTGATCGTCGCGCCACGACCTTTGCACTAACCCACCCGAAAGAAACACACCTATGGGCATACTCAGCTGGATCCTGCTAGGGCTCATCGCCGGAGCACTGGCCAAGTTCATCCTTCCCGGGCGACAGCCCGGAGGCTTCATCGTCACCACCCTTATCGGGATTGCTGGCGCCGTCGTCGGCGGTTACCTCGGGCAATTCATCGGCTGGGGGCGGGTGGCATCCTTCGACCTGGGCGGAATCCTCATCGCCACACTGGGCGCCATCGTTTTGCTCGTTGCCTGGGGAATCCTCTTCGGCCGGAAAAGCGGCTGATCTCGGACTCAGCCATCCGCTGGGTTCCGACGCTTGACAGACGAGCGTCCAAGCCATATTGTAACCGTTCAATCGCGGGGTGGAGCAGCCTGGTAGCTCGTCAGGCTCATAACCTGAAGGTCGCGGGTTCAAATCCCGCCCCCGCAACCAACGACTTTATTCGACCTGATGACCCGGACATGCCGGGTCTTTTCCTTGGTGGTGAATGCGGCGGTTTTCCGCGCTGGGCGAGACGGTTCAATCGCGATCCGGCCTCTCACGTCCTCAATCACTCCCAAGCTGGCGCGCCGCTGCCGGGGCGAGTGGCAGAAGCTCTGACAGGTTGGAGTTCAAGAAAGGCTGGCTTCTTCCTTTGCGCCGCCGTCGCACTGGAGGTGAAGGCCGGGAGAGTCTGCACCATGAGGCTCGGGGATTTTCGGCCGGTGCCACGCTTTGCTTGAACGTCGGGCGGGTGATGTCAGTCTCACCTCCCACCAATATGATGCGAATCCTTCTGCTGTCCTGGGCCCTCGGGGCCGGTAATCTCCTGGCCATGGCCACCCGCCCCTCCGAAGAGGCCCCGCAGCCCGAAACCCCGGCGACTGTCGAGGCTCCGCCCCTCATCCCGCTGCGGGATTTTTTCCGCAACCCCGAAGGTGCCGCTTACCAAGTGAGCCCGGGAGGGGATTACATTTCGTGGATGGCCCCGTGGGAAAGCCGCCTCAATGTGTTTGTCCAGCCGGTTGCCGGCGGGGAGGCCCGCCGCCTGACCGACGCGACCAAGCGCGATCTGGCCGGTTACTTTTGGGCGGCCAAGGACCAGATCGTTTACCTGCAGGATGATGGCGGGGATGAAAATTTTCACCTGTTTGCGATCAACGCAGACGGGACCAACCGCCGCGACCTCACCCCCTTCCCGGGGGTGCGCGTGGGAGTGGTGGATGATCTGCGCGACGACGAGGATCATTTGCTCATCAGCATGAACAAGCGTGACGCGCGGGTCTTTGATGTCTTCCGCCTCAACACCCGCACGGGCGAAATGGAGCTGGTCGCGGAGAATCCGGGCAGCGTGTCCGATTGGGTGACCGACCACGAAGGCAAGGTGCGCGCCGCCGTGCAGACGGACGGGGTCAACACCGAGCTGCTCTACCGCGCGACGGAGGGCGAGCCGTTCAAGAAAGTTCTCGTCACCGACTTCCGCGAAAGCGTGTCCCCGCTTTTCTTTACCTTCGACAACAAGGAGCTTTACGCCGCCTCGAATCTCGGGCGCGACAAGACGGCCATCGTCCGGCTTGATCCCGCGACGGGGAAGGAATTGGAGCTCATTTTCGAGCACCCGGAGGTGGATACCAGCGTCCTCTTGGCCTCGGACAAGCGCAAGGTCCTCACGGCGGCCGCTTTCACGCGGGACCGGCAGGAATACCACTTCTTCGACGAGTGGCGTCGTGAGTTGCAGAAGAAACTCGAGGAGAAACTCCCCGGCGTGGAGGTCGCGCTCAGCTCGATGAACCGCGACGAGGATAAGTTTATCGTCCGCACCCACAGCGACCGCACTCGGGGCACGTTCTGGTTTTACGACACGAAGACCGACGAGCTGCGCAAGTTGGCCGACGTTTCGCCGTGGCTTGACGAAAACCAGATGGCGCCGATGACGCCGGTGCGGATCACCGCGCGCGATGGTCTGGTCTTGCCCGGCTACCTCACGCTGCCATCGGGGGTGGAGCCGAAAAATCTCCCGGCTGTCATGCTCGTGCATGGCGGCCCCTGGGCGCGGGACGATTGGGGCTTCGATGGTGGGGCCCAGTTCCTGGCCAACCGCGGCTACGCCGTTTTGCAGATAAACTTCCGCGGTTCGACCGGCTACGGCCGCGCCTTCTGGGAAAAGGGCTTCAAGCAATGGGGTAAGACCATGCAGGACGATGTGACCGACGCGGCCCAGTGGCTCGTCTCCGAGGGGATCGCGGATCCGAAACGCATTGCCATCTACGGCGGAAGTTACGGCGGCTACGCCGCCCTCGCCGGCATGGCTTTCACCCCCGAGGTCTATGCCGCGGGGATCAGCTTCGTCGGCCCATCCAACCTTTTCACCCTCCTGGAGACCGTCCCGCCTTACTGGGAGCCGATGCGGAAGATGAACTACGAGATGATCGGTGATCCCGAAAAGGACAAGGATTTGCTGACTGCGGCCTCGCCGTTGTTTTCGGCCGACCAGATCCGCTCCCCGCTGCTCATCGCACAGGGTGCGAACGACCCGCGGGTCAAGAAGGCGGAGAGTGATCAGATTGTCGAGGCACTGCAGAAGCGAGGGGTCGATGTGCCCTACATCGTGAAGGAAAACGAAGGCCACGGCTTCGCCAACGAGGAGAACCGCATGTATTTCTACCGCGCGGTTGAGCGTTTCCTCGCCAAGCATCTTGGCGGACGGGTTGAACCGGGGGGCGAGCCCATCGCGGAACTCGACGGCACCAGTCCGGCCGCCGAGGGCGCCCCGGTCAACTAGCGAGATAGACCCGCGCCACGCCGGCCGCCGCAGCCAGCATGATGACCCGCGGGACGGGCCAGCCTTGCGAGGTAAGAAGCCACAGCGTGACGCCGGTGATGGCGGCGGGGATGATGGGGATCAGTCCGATGGCGCCCGGCGGCGGCTCGAAAATTCCTGCTGCGAACCAGGCCGCGAGGTTGGCGATGACGCCGACGACGGCCGCGCTGACCGTCTGCATGATGGCCCGTGCCCGGGCGTTGCGGGCCAGCCGCTCGATGTGGGCGGCACCGAGGAGAACAAAAACGAGGCTCGGAAGAAACGTGACCCACGTGGTCATGGCCGCAGCGAGCGTTGCCATGGTCATGGGCGCAAGTGGTCCGGGGTTGTTCCATCCGGCGAAAAATCCGACAAACTGCAGCACAATGATAAGCGGTCCGGGGGTTGTCTCGGCCAGGACCAGGCCGTCCCGCATCGCGGTGGAGGAGAGCCAGCCAGCATGATAGACACCATAGTCCGCCACATACGGCAGCACAGCATAGGCTCCGCCGAACGTGATGACAGCGGCCTTGCTGAAAAACAAGCCCACCCACGCGAGCAGTCCGTCGCGCCCGAATTCTCCCACGGCCCACGCGACCGGCGCGGCCCAGAGCAGCAGGGCGCCCAGCACGGCTAGCCATGGCGTCCGGCGCAGCGGGGCGGTCTCTTCCTCGTCATCCCGGCGACGTTCCGTCGTCGGTCGGACGGCTCCGAGGACGAGGGCTGCGACCACGATCCAGGGAAAAGGCAGGGAGAGAAAAAGCATCGCGGCGAAGGCTGCGGCAGCCAGGACCCAGTCGCGTCCGGCCAGCAGGTGATGCCGTGCCATGCGGACGACAGCCGCGATGATGATGGCCAGCACGACCGGCCGCATCGTGCCCAGGATCGTTTCCACCCAGTTGACGTCACCGTAGACCAGATAGGCCACGGAAAGCCCCCAGAGCAGCAGGGCCGCAGGCAGGACAAAAAGCACCCCCGCAGCAATCGCCCCGGCCACACCGTGCAGCTTCCAGCCGGAGTAAATGACGAGCTGGTGCGCCTCCGGGCCGGGCAGGAGCATGCAGAAGTTGAGGCCGTCCGAGAATTCCCGCGAGGTCAGCCATCTCCGGCGAATGACCAACTCCTCGCGCAGGATGGCGATCTGCCCCGCTGGTCCGCCGAAGCTCACGCAGCCGAGCCAGACAGAGAAGCGGACCAACTCGCCGAAGGCGACAGGGGGGGAGGGTTGGCTCATGAGCGAGTCGCTTTTTCTTGGCAAAGCACGGCAGTCTTTTAAGCTTAGTCACTATCTTCCCACGAAGTCATGGCTGAACTCGAAAACAAATATTCCGAAAACATCACCGGCAAATTCTACGTCGATGACCAATGCATCGATTGCGACCTGTGCCGCGAGACGGCCCCGGCCAATTTCACCCGCAGCGACGACGGCGGCTATTCTTACGTTTACAAGCAGCCGGAATCGCCCGAGGAAGAGGCCCAGTGCAAGGAGGCCATGGAAGGCTGTCCGGTCGAGGCCATCGGCGACAACGGCGCCTAGCCGTCCCGTCCGGCCCGGCCCGCCCGCGATGAAAAAATGGGCCGACAGCGCCATGGCGGAGTGGCGGAGTTGTCGCCAGGCGCGTGACACCTCGGCGCATGCCACCACCGTCCGCGACGCCCTCGCCGCCCTTCTGCCCAAGCTCGGCCTGGCCGGGGCGATGGACGAGCACGCGGTGCGTCGCGCGTGGGCCGGCCTCGTCGGTCCCTTCATCGCCGCGCAGTCGGTCCCCGACCGCATCCGCAACGGCATCCTCCACGTGCAGGTCCACCAGTCCAGCGTGCGCTTTGAGCTCGAGCGGACGTGGAAGGCGGAAATCACCCGCAAGCTGGCGGCGGAATTCGGGGCGGACAAAATCCGCGAGGTCAAATTTTTCGGCTGACCATGTTGCGCAACCTCCTGCTTGATTGGTCGGGCACGCTGGTGGACGACCTCCCGCCGGTCATCGGGGCGACCAACCACGTCTTCGCCCATCATGGCCTGGCCCCGCTCAGCCGCGAGGAATTCCGCCGGCACTTCCGTCTGCCCTTCACCGATTTCTACGACGAGTTCCTCCCGGGGATTCCGCTCGACGGTTTGGAGGTGCTGTTTCACCGGCGCTTCGTCGAGATTCAGGACGAGGTGACACCCCTGCCCGGGCTCTTCGAGTTCCTCGACTTTTGCCGGGCCAGCGGACGGCGGCTTTTTCTCCTCAGTTCAATGAAGGCGGCCCATTTCGAGGTGCAGGCGGCGAAACTCGGACTCGCCGGCGCCTTCGAGCATGCCTACGTGGGCGTGATGGACAAGCGGGCCAAAATCGGCGAGGTCCTGGCCACCCACGATCTCACGCCTGGCGAGACGGCTTTCGTGGGCGATATGATCCACGATGTCGAAGCCGCCCGCCATGGTGGGGTCATGAGCATCGCCATCCTCACCGGCTACGATTCGGTCGAAAAACTCGCGCCCGCGCAGCCCGATGTCGTCGTTGCTTCGCTGCATGTCCTCCAACGCCTGCTCCAGCACGAAGCGTCCGCCCCAATCGGCACGCTATGAACGACCGGATCATTCTCAATGGCTTGCAAGTTGCCGCGACCATCGGCGTCTCCGACCACGAGCGCTGTGCGCCGCAGCGTCTGGAGATCGATCTCGCGCTTGAGGGGGATTTTCGCGGATTGGAGGACGACCTTCGTCGGACCACGGACTACGCCGCCGTGGCGGAGGGCCTGCGGATCGAGTGCGGGCGCAGCGAGTTTCGCCTGCTCGAAACGCTGGCCGAGCATCTGGCCGGGCGCTTGTTCGCGACCTTCCCGCTCGTTGCTGTCGTCGAAATCGAAATCCGCAAAAGCATCCTCCCCGCCACCCGCCACACCGGTGTCCGCCTGCGCCGCGAACGGCCGTGAGCGCCGAGTTTCTCGCCCTCCTGCGTCGCGACGGCGTCGTCTCGTCGCCCGCCGCCCGCCTGGTTGCCTTGACCGGCGGTGTCTCCAGCGAAATCTTCCGGGTCGAGGACGGACCGCGGGTCTTCGTTGTCAAACGCGCCTTGGCCAAACTGCTCGTCCGGGCCGACTGGCGTGCCGACCCCGGACGCACCCGTTTCGAGCGCCTCTATCTTGAGACCGTCGGGCGCCTGCTGCCGGGGGCCGTCCCGCAGGTGCTCGCCGCGGGCGAGGGGTATTTCACCATGGAGTGGCTGGGGCACGGCTGGGAAAACTGGAAGTCGAGGCTTCTCGCCGGTGAGGTCCGGACCGCGGACGCCGCCGCAGCCGGGTCCATCCTCGGGTGCATCCACCGGGAGTCCGCCGACCGCGCGGATCTCGCCGCCTTGTTCGACTCCGGGGAGAACTTCCGTCAACTGCGCCTCGATCCGTTTCTCCGCACCGTGGCCGAACGGCATCCGGCCCACCGTTCGATGATCGAAGCCGAGGTGACGCGCCTCGCGACGGCGCGCGAGTGTTTGGTCCACGGCGATTTCAGTCCCAAAAATATGCTGCTCAGCGGTTCACGTCTTGTCCTTCTCGACTGCGAGCCGACTTACTACGGCGATGCAAGCTTCGACCTCGCCTTCCTCCTGACCCATCTGCTGCTCAAGGCGCTTTATCACGCGCCGTCCGACCCCGGATTGGCCGATCTCGTTGCAGCGGCCACGCGTGCTTACCTGGACGAACGCGGGCTGGACGATAGCGGAATCATCACGACCCGCACGGCCCGCTTGGTTCTGCTGCTTCTTCTCGCTCGTGTGGACGGGAAATCCCCGGTTGAGTATCTGCCGGAGGAAAAGCAGGAGCAGGTTCGGCGTTTTGTTCTCCCGCGGCTGGGCCCGGCGGATTTTCCTCTCGACCGGCTTTCCCGCGAGTGGTTCGCCGCGCTCGCCCTGGGCGCGTGAGCCGCGGCGCGCGAGGAGCAAAAGTCTCTTGCCCGCCAGCAGGTTTTCCCGTCATGAAGGGCGGGTGAAAAACCTCTGCCTGTTTGCTTGGATGGTGCTGGCGGCCGGTTTGCCGGCCTGGGCTCAGGACAAGGGAGGCGCGCAGTATTATCTCAACCAAGCGGACACCTATGTTGGTCGCGAGGTCAGCGTTCAATGCGGAGCCGTTCGCTTGGTCAGTGGCCCCTCCGACGCGAACGGCGACCTCGCCGTCTTCGACGCGGAAACCTACGACCGCAAAGGCTGGGGCGGAGGGATCAAAGTGGTGGTGTCGAAAGCCTCGGCGGAAGCCTTCGCCCGCAAATACGGCCATGATGCCCTCTGGCGGCAAAATGGCTATGCGACGAAAATTCTCATGGGCATCTACAGCAAGCGGGGCAGCTCCTACTACCTTCGCTGGGGTGGCGCCGGCGAGTGGACGGCGGGTGGCCAGCCGTCGATCCGTGCTGATTCGCCTGTTGCGGCGGAAGCTCCGGCGGCCGTTGGCTTTGATCGCAGCGTCATGCCCAGCTTCACCTTCGACGGCAAGCGCTACATCGAGGCCACCATCACCTCGGTGGACTCCGAGGGGGTGAAAGTCGTGGACAAAGCCGGAGCCTCCGTCGTCGTGCCGCTGGATCGTGCGGCGAAGATTCCCGAGCTGCGCATGCGGGCGCGAGACGCCATCGCGGCCTTGTCCGCGCCATAACACCTCGGCACACGAGACGAAGGGGGAGAGCGGGTGACGAGACTCGAACTCGCGACATCTTCCTTGGCAAGGAAGTGCTCTACCAACTGAGCTACACCCGCGGTGAGAAGGAAAAATATGGCTGCCGGACGGTCGGGTGTCAATTTCGATCACCGTTTTGTCCGCGCCATCTCTGGCCGGTCAGGTGCGGGGGTCGGTTTCGGGCCATTCGCGGGCGGCCAAAATGCGGCGTTCGAAAGGGGTGGCGCGGCGGATGAGGCGCTGGTTGTCGAGCGGGACGAAGGGGTGGTGGGGGAGGGCGTTGAGGAGGTCGTCCAAATACCACAGGTCCTCCTCGGCGGTGACCCAAGACTCGCCGAGGCGGCGCAGATCGAACGGACGCGAGTAGGAGGCGAGGGTCTTCAGGCCGTCCTGGTCGCGAAAGTATTCGTGATACCACGAGAGAGCCAATTCGCGCACCGTGCGGTAAATCGGGTCGCGGTAGCGCACGACAGCGTGGTTGGTTTTGGAGATGGCGCCCCAGTGGCCGTTGTCCTGAAAAAGGGCGACCACATGTTCGTCGTCGTCGGAGACGCGGGTCTTGAGGTCGAGCAGGAGCGGACGACGGCCCTGCAGCCAGAGCGCGGCGGCGGCGAGGAGTGCGCCTTCGATGCAATGGGCCTTGCCCTCCCGCAGCACGCGTCGCGGGGAATAGTGCGTGTCCCCGTTTTTCTCGTGGTTGATCGGCAGGCGATCGAGGAAGTCCTGGATTTTGGCCGGCGTGTTCAAGCGGCGCAGCTTCGCCTCCTCGTGCTTGGTCAGTCCGAACATCGACGCAGTCTAGCAAGACGGGCAAGGGGCGGGCTCTGGGTATGACACATACCGGCCTTGCCAGTGCGGGCGTCTCGGGCACTCTTGGAACCCAGCCCTTGCCGCATGCCGAGCCTTTCCCGTTTCACCGTCACCCAGCCCGCGCAGATCGCGTTGCGGCTTCTCGAGGGGCGTGACGGAACGCCGCCGGACCTTGGTGACACGTTGGTCATCGTGCCGACCGCCGGGGCCGGGCGCGTGATCCGCCGCGAGCTGGCCCGTTGCTCGCCCTGCGGTGTGCTTTCGCCCGATTTTGCCTCGCCGCTCGAGGCGGTCCTACCGGTCGGGGCGCAAGACCTCGCGACTGAGAGCGAGCGCGAGGTGGCGTGGATGGCGGTTTTGAGCGCGACCAAGCGGCGGCTTTACGAGGCGCTGATTCCGGATGTGGTCCAGCTTGAGTCGCCCGACGATCTGCTCGGGGCGGCCGGACGGCTTGTGGCCGTTGGTGATCTGCTGGCCGAGGCCGGGCTGCATCCGGGTTCGCCCGAGGTCGCGGAGGCCTGCGGGGATGATGCTCAGCGGTGGGAGGCTTTCGCCAGATTGCACAAGGCCTATTTGTCAGCGCTGGCCGGGGCGGGCTTGCGCGACCCGAATGCGGTGCGATCTGCCGCTGCGGCAGATCCCGAACTGACGGAGTCCCGGCGGAGAATCGTGGTAGCCTGTGTGCCGGACCTTCCGGTGGTCGCGGAGCAATATCTCGCGGCCATGGTGCAGAAGGGCGTGACGGTGGAAATTCTTTCGTGGCAACCGGGCGACGAGGAAGCTCTCATGGATGCTTGGGGACGGCCGGAGCCGGAGTGGTGGGCGACGCATGCTCTGGCCGTGCCGGATTGCTGTCTCGTCGCGGCGCATGATTCGGCGGCGGAGGCGAACGCGTTGCTGGATTTTGCCGCCGGGCAGGCAGCGGGAACGTTCGCGGTCGCCTCGGCCGCGCCCGAGGCCACGGCCGCGTTGGAGGCGGATTTGGTCCGCCGCGGTTGCACTCCCTATTCGCCCGAAGGCCGCGCGTTGTCCGGCACGGAGAGTGCGACCGTTCTTCTCGGCTGGGAGGATTTCATGCGCTGTGGTCGCTTGCGTGTTTTGCGCCCGCTGCTCGGTCTCCCGTCGTTCCTGCGCCTGCTTGCGGGGGCGGCACCGGGGTTGACCGCGGAGGCGGCGAGCGAGGCTTGCGACCGATTGGTGGCCGAGAGACTTTGCGAGACGCTGGCCTCCGCCCTCGATTGGCGCGGCGCCGCAGTGATCCCGGCGAAGAGTGGGGAAAAGCGGGCGTTCGAGTTGATGTCTCAGTTCCTCGACGCCCTCACGGCGCTGCGTTCGCGGGACTTGCACGGGCGGGATCTGCTCGCGGCCGTTTACGCTGACGACCCGGGCGAGGACGCGCAGCAGTTCGCGGAGTTGTCCTCGCTCGTCGGAGTTCTGGAAGCCATGGAGTCCTCGGTCCTGCTCGCGGGGCTCGATCCGGAGGCGGCGGACGCGGTGCGGCGGCGGGAGATCGCCCGTCGGCGCGTTTTTGCCCCGGCTCCGGCCGAAGCGGTGGAAATCCAAGGCTGGCTGGAAGCTCCGTGGGCGGATGGACCGGCGCTTTGCTTGTCCGGATGTCGCGAGGGTGCCCTGCCTTCCGGTGTCGCCGAGGATGCGTTCCTGCCTGACCGGGTGCGGGCCAAGCTCCGGCTCTCCTCGCAGGCCTCGCGCTTCGCGCGTGACGCCTACCTGCTCTCCAGCCTCCTGGCCGCACGGGGCGCGGATCGGGTGCGTCTGGGCACAAGCCGATTTCGTCCAGGCGGCGAGCCCAACCGTCCTTCGCGCCTGCTCCTCGGGTGTCCGGACCAGGACATGCCGGCGCGCGTGGAGAAAATCTTTCATCCACCGTCGCCGCTCCGCCGTCTCGCGGCGCGGCCGGGTGGATGGCAACTCAGGCTTCCGGCCAAGCCGCCGGTCGAGTCGCTCCGCGTAACCGGTTTCAAGCACTACCTGGTCTGCCCGCTGCGTTTCTACCTCGGGCAGGTCTGCGGGTGGGAATCGTTCGATGCGGAAGCGACCGAGATCAATCCGGCCAACTATGGAACACTCATTCATCGCGTGCTGGAAAACTTCGCCCAGACCGGCCTGCGAGATGAGACCAACGAGGCCAAGATCGCGGATTTTCTCAGCGACGAACTCGACCGCGAAGTCGTGCGGCAGCACGGGCGCCAGCCTTCGCCGGTCGTGCGGGTGCAAGTCGAATCGATGCGCGTCCGGCTGCGCCGTTTCGCGGCCCTGCAGGTGGAGCAACGTCGGGCGGGCTGGCGGATCATCGAGTGTGAATACGCCGTGACAAAGGAGCACGGGCAGATGGTGGGGCCGCTGATTCTCACCGGCACGATGGATCGCGTGGAGGTGCATGATGAGTTGGGACTGCGGGTTCTCGACTACAAGACCTTCGGGCGGAAGCAGACTCCGGAGGAAACGCACTTCGGTCCGGTGCGGGAGCGGCCGGGATTTCCCGAGGTGCTGATCGAGCGGGCCTCGAAGCGCGGAGCCATGCGGGAGAAAAACTGGGTCGACTTGCAGCTTCCGCTCTACCGGCAGATGGCCTCGTCGATCTGGCCGGACCACGCCGCGAAAGGCGTGGAGACGGGTTACATTCTGCTGCCGGGGGATGCCGATGACACGCAGGTGGCGGGGCTCGTGTTGGATGAGGCCGCCTTCCTGTCCGCCAAGACCTGCGCCCGAGCCATCGCCAACCGCGTTGCGCGTGGTGTCTTCTGGCCGCCGACCCCGGCCGGAGACGTGCGCTACGACGATTTTGAGGCGTGGTTCGATGGCAAGGACCCGGCGGCGATTCTCGACGAGGCAACCATCGCGAGGCTGAAAGGACAGTCGTGAAAAAGTTCGACCGCGTCCTCCTCATCGTAGCCAACGCCGGCAGCGGGAAGACCTACCGCTTGGTCACCCGGTGTCTCGAGCTGATGGCGCGAGGCGAACCGCCGGAAAAAATCCTCGCCCTGACCTTCACCCGGAAGGCCGCGGCGGAATTTCTGCAGAAATTGTTCGGCCGTCTGGCCGGCGCCGCGCGGGACCCGCGGCAATTGCAACAACTGCGTGAGGACCTCGGTGACCCGACACTGGAGGCTGGGCAATGCGTGGTCTGGCTGCGCCACCTCGCCGCCGCCATGCCCAGGCTGGCCATGGGCACAATGGATCAATTTTTCGGGCGGATCGTCCGGGCCTTTCCCTTCGAACTCGGGCTGGGGCGGGATTTCCGCCTGATGGATGAAGCCACGCAGGAGGACAGTCGCCGGCGCGCGCGGGACGAATTGTTCGCCGCCGCGGCCGGAACAACAGGGGGATTGGATCAGCTGGTCGACCTGCTGCGGCAGGAAAACCGCAACCGTGCCGGGCAATCCGCGCTCAAGGCCATCGACGATTCCGCCGCCGCCCTGCAGCAAAGTTTTCTCGAAACCCCCGCGGGCATCGTGTGGGGTGATCCGCGGACGATCTGGCCTGCGGGTTGTGCGATTCTGGAGGCCGGTCCGGTGAATGAGGCGGCGTCGGCATTCTGGGACGAGGTCGAGGCGACCAATCCGGACCTTGGTTCCGCCGCCCGCGCCCAGTGGGGCGAATGGCTTGAGCTGGCCCGCGCGCATCGCCCGCCCCGCCGGATGGACGACAAGCTCGACAAATTTCTCAGCAGCAAGCTCGCCGGTTTCAGTCCGGGAAAAAACGGCGGCGAGCCCTACATTCCGGTCGGGGGCAAGGCGCAGGACCGTCTTTATTTGCGCGGCCGGGTGGAGGAGAAGCGGGAGGCGCTGCGGCGTTCGCTCCTGCGGCCGGAGCTTGAGGCCAAGCTCCAGTCGTCCCGCGCGCTCCACGCGCTGCTCGCCCGCTACGAAGCGGCGTATCATGCGACCGTGCGGGCCACCGGGGCGTTGACCTTCGCGGATGTCGCCATGGTGCTGGCCGATGGGGCGGATGCCGATTGGCGGCGCGACCTCGATTACCGCCTCGACGGGCGCAGCGACCATTGGTTGCTCGACGAATTCCAGGACACCAGCCGCACGCAGTGGAAAATCATGGCGCCGCTGGCCGGGGAGATCATCCAGGACACGTCCGGCGCCCGTTCGTTTTTCTACGTCGGGGACACGAAGCAGGCGATCTACGGCTGGCGGGGCGGCGACGCGCGGTTGTTCTGGGAGATTCGCGATCACTACAATCGCGGCAAGGTTGCCGTGGTCAGCGAGGACAAGCTGGAAATCTCGCGCCGGTCCGCGGCGGCCATCGTTCGCACCGTCGAGGCGGTGCTCAATCCCGGTGCCCTCGAGGCGGGCGCGGAGGAATTCCGCTTTCCGCCGGAGGCGGTCGAGGCGTGGCGCCGCGCCTGGGTCGAGCATCGTCCGCGTGACGGCGGCGAGGAGGGCTATGCGCGTTTCCAGTTGGTCGAAGCGGGGGAGGAGGACGAATCCAATCAGGACGCCCTCGACCACGCGGTGCTCGGGATTCTGGCCGAAGCCAACCCGCTGGCACGCGGGTTGGGCTGTGCCATCCTGGTGCGGACTAATGACGACCTCAGGCACTATGTCGAACTACTGAAGTCGAGGAACATTCCCGTGGCAGCCGAGGGAAAGAACAATCCCTGCACGGCGTGGCCGACGAGCGGGGCGTTCCTCTCGCTCGTCCGGTATGTGGCCACTCCGGCCGACGAATTTTCGCTCGCCCATGTCGAGGCCTCGCCCTTGCGGGTGCTGCTCGGTGACGATCCTTCGCTGGCTCGTGAGGCCATGCTGCGCGAGGCGGCGGCGGAGGGTTTTGCCGCCTGCTTCCGGACGCTCGCGGCCCGGGCGGTTGCGGCCGGCGTCATTGTTGCGGCCGAGGCCGATCCGTTCATTGCCGCGGCGGCGGACTACGATGCGACGCGCACGGGGGCCGGGGACTGGCCGGGATTCGTCCGGGCGGTCGAGCATCGCACCATGGAGGAAAGCGAAACTCCCGGAGCGATCCGAGTCATGACCGTGCACAGCGCCAAGGGACTCGGCATCGACATGGTCATCCTGCCGGCCTTGGGCGGCAAGGCCATGACGGAACTGCGCGAGAGCGTCGGGGTTTCGCTTCATCGCAACGCTCAGGGCGAGGTCCAGTGGGGGTTGGCCTTGCCGCGACGCGAATTCTGCGATGCTGACCCCGTGCTCAAGGCCGCCCGCGAGGAAATGCGGGCCCGACAATCCTACGAGTCGCTCTGCGTTCTCTACGTGGCCATGACCCGAGCCAAGTCTGCGCTGTATTGCGTGGTGGCGGACGGACGCGGCGACAAGAATGCCGGCCGCTGGCTCGCGCAAAATTTTCCGTCGCTCGGGGGTGACGAAGCGTGCCGCGAGGCGGGCGATTCGCGGTGGTTCGAGGCGCACCCCATCGTGGAGGCTGCGCCGGCGCCATCCGCCTCGGCCCCGCTTCCGTTGGCGGTTCGATTGTCCCCGGAACTTCCCGCCCCCTCGCGACGGCGGTCCATGAAGCTTTCAACCATCATGACGGGCGGAAAGGCCCGGCAGGTGGGCAGCGAGGTGCATCGTCTTTTGGCCGGCGTGGAATGGCTCGGCGCGGTGGGCGCTGCCGCGCCGGGCGAGGGGAAGGCGGCGGAAATGGTGCGCGGGTTTCTGGCCACCGCCGAGGCCGCGGAGATTTTTGTCCGTCCTTCGTCGCGTGTTGAGTTGTGGTGCGAGCGGGCCTTCGATGTCGAGCTCGACGGGAGCCTGGTCAGCGGTGTCTTCGACCGTGTGCACATCGCCTTCGGCGCTGATGATCTTCCGGCCAGCGCCCAAGTTTACGACTTCAAGACTGACGGCACGAAGGGGGATTTGTCGGCGCGGCACGCCGCGCAGATGAAAGTTTATCGTCAGGCGGCCGCACGCTTGCTCGCTTTGCCGGAGAGCGCGGTCAGTGCGCAGGCCGTGGCGGTGCAGGTTTGAGGGTGGCGGCGCCGGGGGAAATGTCTTTTGCTCCCCCCCGGTGTCCCGGAAGCTGGTCGTCGGACCATCATGAGCATCACAGGAATCAGCACAGCGTTTGGCTTGGGCTTTCTCTACTTCATCGCCGCCGTGCCGGCGGGGGTGGCGGCCGGCGCGCTTCCATGGGTTGCGGCCTGCGCGGCGTGGCTCGGGTATTCCGCCGGAGCGGCGGTTGTCCTGCTGGCCGGGGCGCCATTGCGGGGCTGGCTGGTCCGCAAACTCAAGATCCCGGTCGAGCGCGACCCGTCGAAGCTGGTCTGGCGGGTCTGGGATCGCGGCGGCCTGATCGGTCTCGGCTTGCTCGCCCCGGTAACCATCGGTCCGCAGGCTGGCTCCGTTCTCGCCTTAGCTGTCGGGGAGAAGGCCATGCGGATTTTTGCCGCTGTCTCCTTCGGAGTCGTCCCGTGGTGCGTGGCTTTCGCCGTGCTGATTTCGCTGGGGGTCAAGCTGGCGCAGTGAGAACCAGGTCGACTAGTTCGTCATGCGATTCGACCGGGAGCTCGTCCAGCACCTGGCCGGGAAAACAAACGCCGACCCGCAGGACGGAACGCGGCAAGTTGGCGAGGAGGCGATCATAAAATCCGCGCCCGCGTCCCAGCCGCGCCCCCTCCGCGGTGAAGGCCAGCCCGGGAACAAAGATCATCCCGGCCTCGGATGGGCTGGCGACCGGGCAGAGGGCGGCATCCGGCTCAAACACGCCAAAGGCACCGGGCCGCAGTTGGTCCGGGCTTTCCACATGGTGAAAGATGACGGCCTCGCCATCCACGCGGGGCAGAAGCACGGTCCGTTCGCCGACCCAGTCGAGCGGTCGCAAATCGGGTTCCCCGGGCAGGGCGACGTAAGCGGCCACGATGCGGGCCTCTTGCCAGCGGGGCAGCAATGGGATACTCGTGCGGACACTCTCCGAGGCTGCTGTCATGGCAGTGGGAGCCATCCGGGCAAGCTGCGCGCGCAGACGGCGGCGGAGTTCTGTTTTGGCCGGGGAGAGCATGGAATTTTTACAAGGTGAGCGCTGCCGACCAACCAGACAAGCCCGCACGGCCCCCCCGGAGGCGGATCATGCCGCGCCTGCGGCACAAGCCGGCCAACCGCGTCGGGCTCAAGCCCGGCAGCGGTTGGCGCGAGCGCAATTTCCTGGCCGAGGTGGTCTGGCCCAACCTTTTCCTCAAGCGGCACGGGACGGCCTTGGCCCCCGAGTTTCCCGTGCTCGAAACCGGGCAGGTCGCGCTCACCTGGATTGGCCACGCCTCGTTTCTCGTTCAGGCTCCGGGGTTCAACATCTTGATCGACCCGAATTGGGCCCGCTGGCTCAAGGTGATCAAGCGCCTCAAGGAGCCGGGCCTCGAAATCAACGCGCTCCCGGAGATTGATGCCGTGCTGGTGACCCACGCGCACTTCGACCATCTCGATCGCAAAACCCTGCGCCTCGTCGCGCGGGAGCAGCCCATCGTGGTGCCGCGCAACGTCGGCCGTCTGGTCCAGGGACTTGGCTTTGATCGGGTGCACGAACTCGACGTCTGGGAATCCATGCAACTCGGCCCGGTGCGGGTCACCATGACCCCGGCGCATCATTGGGGGGCGCGCATGCTGGCCGATACTCATCGCGGCTTCGGCGGTTTTCTCATCGAGGTCGAGGGGCGCACGATTTTCCACTGCGGCGACAGCGCGTATTTTCCGGGCTTCGCCGAGATCGGCAAGAAGCAACCGGTCGACATTGCCCTCATGCCCATCGGCGCCTACGACGCGCCGAGCAAACGCGAGGTCCACATGACGCCGGAGGACGCCCTGCGCGCCTTCGTCGAACTTGGCGCGCAGACGTTCGTGCCCATGCACTATGGCACTTTCCAACTCAGCTACGAGCCAGCCTGGGAGCCGCCGTCGCGCCTGATCGAGCGCGCCAGTGCCGAGGGCCTGCTTGATCGCGTCTGCTTTCTGCGCGAAGGCGAACCGCGGGTTTTCTAGCGCTTGTCGAGCACGGCGTTCCACTCGGCCAAGCGCTTGGCTTGGGCGGCGAAGAGTTCGTCAGTCGGGTCGAGGATCTCGATGGATTTGATTTTCACCTCGTCGACCGGGCGGTCGCCGGGGCCGGTGGGAACTTTGGAAATCGCATCGGCCACATCCATGCCCTTGGTGATGCTGCCGAAGACCGTGTGACGTCCGTCAAGGTGCGGGGTGGGGGCGACGGTGATGAAAAACTGGCTGCCGTTGGTGCCGGGTCCGGCGTTGGCCATGGAAAAGATGCCGGGCTTGTCATGCCGCAACTCGGGTGTGCATTCGTCCTCGAAGCGGTAGCCCGGTCCGCCCGTGCCGCGGCCCTGGGGGCAGCCGCCCTGGATCATGAAGTTGGGGATGACGCGGTGGAACACCAAGCCGTCGTAGTAGCTGCGCTTGGCCAGATTGAGAAAGTTGGCCACGGTGACCGGCGCTTTCGAGGGGTAGAGAACGCCTTCGATGTCGCCCTTGTTGGTTTTGACGATGATACGGATGTCTTTCATGGATTCCTGACTTTGCGCCGGCCCGGCGAGGATGGCGAGGGTGAAAGCGGCGAGGAAGAGGGATGTTTTGCTCATGCCGGATTTTCCGATACTTCTTCCGCGTGGCAAGTAAATCCGAAAACCCGGCGCATCTGCGGGCGCATGATTATGCGTGGCTGACCCGGCGCTGGCGGGAGTTGGTCCGGCGCGAGGGATGGGTCATGCGGAAGTTCGCCATGGCTGACGAGTTTCCCGTCCATGTGGTCGAGTCGCGTCCCCGGGGCGCGGGCGCGCCGCGGATTTATCTTTCGGCCGGCATTCACGGGGACGAGCCGGCGGCAACGGAGGCTTTGGTCACGTGGGCCGGGCGGCGGGTGCGGGCGCTGCGACGATGTGAGTTCATGATTTTCCCCTGCCTCAATCCATGGGGCCTGCAAAACAACAGCCGCCACGATGCGCGCGGACGCGACTTGAACCGCGCCTACCGCCGGTGCCACCTGCCGGTGATCCGGACGCACAAGGCGCTGTTGCGCGGACGGACGTTTGATCTGGCCCTCATGTTGCACGAGGACTTCGACGCACAGGGCGTGTATCTTTACGAAATCCCCGGGGCGCGGCCCTACTGGGGCGAGCAGTTGCTGGCCGCCGCCGCAGAGCACGTGCCTTGCGAGCCCCGCTGCAACGTCGAAGGGCGCCGCTGCCGCGACGGGTTGATCCGGACGAGGATCAACCCGGACATGATGCCGGATCACCCGGAGGCATTTCTTCTCCACTTCGGCCACACCCGCCGCAGCCTGACCTTCGAAACGCCATCCGAATTTTCGCTCTCGTCGCGGGTCGAGGCGCACGCGGCCGTGTTGGATAAGGTGCTGGAGTTGGTCGCTGGCGCGTGAGGGACGGCAAAATTGCATTCCGCTCCGCGTTCGCGCGTGGCAACGTCGGCCATGGTTTTCCTTGTTTGCTTTGGCTGGGTCTTCGTTGGTTTGGCAGGGGCGGCGGTATTCACGCGGTTGGCCTTCGCCGTGACGGAGAAAATCGCTCGCGCGCCACTACTTGATTTTTTCATCAGCCTCTTCATCTGGATGCCTTGGGTCGCGGGTTGGTTCCTCAGCGGATGGCCCGGGGTTGCTGCGGCCGTCGCGGCCCAGTTGGTTTTTCTCCATGCGTTCTGTGTGGTCCATCGCGCCGTGCGCGGGAAGGGTGGGCGCACGCTCACGGCCGCGCAGGGGCGGGTGCTCGGGCCGGTGCGCAATCAGCTTTGCCTCCTCGCCCAGACGCCAGCCGTGCTGGTCTTCGTCTTCATCCGCTTGGCCGAGATTGTGCTTTATCCGGTCATCGCCTGGCTGGGTAAACTGCCGACCTACCGCGCCGGCGAGTGGGTCAACCTCTCCCGGCACAAATACGACGGCTTGGCCGGCCATGATCTGCTGTGGTGCTGGTATTGCGATTGGATGACCGGGCTGTGGGCGCTGGGCAGCGACATGCTGCGCAACATCGAGTCATTCTGGTGCCCGGTGCGTTTTTGCGACGATTGCAAGAACCGCAATGCGTGTGTGGACTTTCCCGACATCGAAAAGTGGGCCCCCGAGACCGGCACGATGGAGGATGCGGTGCGGGTCTTCGAGGAGCACTACGACGGACGGAGGAAAAACAGTTGGTGGGGGCATCCGGACCGGAAAAAGCCCTGAGCCGGGACAGGCGGGCGGGTGATTCTGTTTGTCCGGCGGACGATTCGCGCCTAAATTGGCCGTCCTTTTTCTCGCATCATGGAAATCTTTGTCGAAAAACAACCCAATTGTCTCGCCACCCTGCGCGCCACCGTTCCCTCGTCCGCAGTCAAAGCCAAAGTCGAATCCCTCGCCGGCGAATACCGTCAGCAGGCCAAGCTCCCGGGGTTTCGCCCGGGCAAAGCCCCGCTCGCCGTCGTGGCACGCAAATACAAGGATCAAATCGCCGCCGAGGCCGTGAAGAGTCTGCTCCGCGAAGTGGTCGACCAGGCAGCGCGGGAGAACAACCTGACCGTGATGAATGCCTTCGACCTCAAGCACGGCGACGTGGGTGAGGCCGACCTCGACCTCTCGGTGCAGCTGACCCTCGAGCCGGACTTTTCCCTACCGGACGTTGATACCTTGGGCCTTGAAATTCTCGAAGAGGTTGTGACGGACGAGCATGTGGCCGGCCATGTCAATATGCTCCTTGAGCGCATGGCGGAGTTCGCCGACGTCTCAGACCGCCCGCTGCAGATGGGTGACTATGCGGTGCTCGATTACGATGCGGTCGTCGACGGGCGCCCGCTGGCCGAGCTTTGCCCGGAGGCACCGTCAATCATGAAGGGCGGGGAGGGACTCTGGATCATCATGGATGAAGAGACCCTTTGGCCGGGATTCTGCGCCGGCCTCGTCGGTGCGGCCCCGGGCGAGGAGCGGATGGTGGAGATCACCGTGCCGGCTGATTTTTCCGTCGAAATTCTTCGCGGCAAACTGATCAAGCATGCGGTCAAGGTCCGCGGGATCAAGAGCAAGAAACTTCCCGAGTTGACCGATGAGGTGGCGCAGAAGGTCGCCGGCCGCTCGGCGGATGAATTGCGCCAGGCCTTCCGTGAGCGTCTCGAGGACGCGGCCCGCGAGCAGACGGAGCGGAAGAAGCGCACCACCGCCCTCGAGCGGTTGGTCGAGAAAACCGCCTTCGAGGTTCCTTCCTCCATGGTCATGGGGGAGGCCCGCCGGGTCGTTCGCGAGATCGTCGAGGCCGAACAGTCGCGCGGTCTGAGCGACGAGGATCTGCTGAGCAAGAAGGACGACATTTTCAACCACGCGCAGATGGGCGCGCAGTTCCGGGTCAAGGCGGACTTCATCCTGAGCCGTCTGGCCCGCGAGCAGAAGCTCGAGGCGACGAACGACGAACTGGCCGGGCACGTCGCCCAGATGGCGCAGCGGCTCAACATGCCGATGGAAAAATTGGTCAAGCAACTGGCCAAGCGCGACGCGCTGGGCTCCGTCCACGGCGACGTGCTGCGGGACAAGGCGCTTGATTTCCTTGCCTCCAAAGTTAAGGTCAAATCTCCGGCCGCTTCGGCCTGAGTTCCGCTCCTGCATCCATGAAAATATCCGGCTTTTCCCCCGAACCCACCGTGCGGAACTCCATGCTCGTGCCCATGGTGGTCGAGCAAACCGGCCGCGGCGAACGCAGCTACGACATCTATTCGCGCCTGCTCAAGGACCGCATCGTTTTCATCGGCACGCCGATCGACGACTACATCGCCAACTTGGTCATCGCCCAGTTGCTTTTCCTCCAAATGGAGGACGCGAAGAAGGATATTCACATTTACATCAACTCGCCCGGTGGCTCGGTCACGGCCGGTTTGGCCATTTACGACACCATGCAGTTTGTCACCTGCGACGTGAACACCTACTGCATGGGCATGGCGGCCAGCATGGGCGCAGTCTTGCTCTGCGCCGGGACGAAGGGCAAGCGTTTCGCCCTGCCGAATTCCGACATCATGATCCACCAAGTCTCCGGTGGAGCCCAGGGGCAGGCCAGCGACGTCGAGCGTCAGGTCGAGTTCATGTTCAAACTCAAGCGCCGGCTCGAGTCGATCATCGCGCACCACACCGGCAAGCCGGTCGAGCAGGTGCACCATGACGCCGATCGCGACTATTACATGAGCGCGGTGGAGGCCAAGGACTACGGTCTGGTCGACGAGGTGGTCAAGTCACGCAAGGAAATCCCCGGCGCCGTTCCAGCCTGATTTTTTATGGCCCGCGCGAACAACCTCACCATGTGCTCGTTCTGCGGAAAGAGTCACAGCGAGGTGCGCAAACTCATCGCCGGCCCCGGCGTTTACATCTGCGACAGTTGCGTGAACCTCTGCAAGAGCATCCTCGACAAGGAGCTTAAGGACGAGTCGCGCAAGAAAAGCACCTCGGTCCGCGTGCCCAAGCCCGCGGACATCCGTCACCAGCTCGACCAATACGTCATCGGTCAGGATCTGGCCAAGAAGACGCTCTCCGTCGCGGTCCACAACCACTACAAGCGCATCCTCCACCACTCGTCCTCCCGCGAGATCGCCCTGCCGGGACCGGATGATGTCGAGTTGGACAAGAGCAACATCCTGCTCATCGGCCCGACCGGTTCGGGCAAAACCCTCCTGGCCCGCACGCTGGCCCGCATTCTCGACGTGCCTTTCACCATGGCCGACGCAACCACGCTGACCGAAGCCGGCTACGTCGGGGAGGACGTGGAGAACATCGTCCTGCGCCTGCTGCAGGCCGCCGACTACGACGTCAAGCGCGCCGAGATCGGCATCGTTTACATCGACGAAATCGACAAGATCGGGCGCAAGACGGACAACGTCAGCATCACCCGCGACGTCTCGGGCGAAGGCGTTCAACAGGCCTTGTTGAAAATCCTCGAGGGCACGACCTGCAACGTCCCTCCCCAAGGTGGACGCAAACATCCGCACCAAGAATACATCCAGGTCAACACGGACAAAATCCTCTTCATTTGCGGCGGGGCCTTTGTCGGGCTGGAAAAAATCATCCAGCGTCGCCTCGGCAACCGCGTCCTCGGGTTCCATGCCCGCGAGGGCCAGCCGGATGGCGGAACGGTCGCGGCCGCGGTCACCGTGCATCAGGCCGAGCCGGAGGATCTCCTCGGGTTCGGCATGATCCCGGAATTCATCGGTCGTTTGCCTGTCGTGACCGGGCTCGACCCGTTGACCGAGGATGAGTTGGTCACGATTCTGACCGAGCCGAAGAACGCCATGGTCAAGCAATACGGCAAGCTCATGGCCATGGAAGGGGTGGACTTGAACATCACCAAGGACGGACTGCGGGCGCTGGCCGAACGGGCCGCGAGCAAGGGCACCGGGGCCCGGGCCCTGCGCTCCATGATGGAAAAAATCATGCTCGATGTTATGTATGACGTGCCCAGCCGCGAGGATGTGGCCGAGGTGACGATCAACCGTTCGGTCGTCGAGGGCCGGAAGCCTCCACTGCTCCGACGCAAGCAGGACAAGGACGCGGCCTGAGTTTTTATGAGCATGGGGGCGGTCCAGGTCCCAAGGTCTTTCGATGGTCGCCGGCCCGACGATCTTCCCGATAGCAGCGCGTCCGCGCCCGTTTTATTCGCGCATCCTGCCCCGCTCGTCCTTGATCTCGGCTGCGGGAACGGCGCATTTTTGGCCGCCCTCGCTGCCCGCGATCCCTCGCTCAATTTCCTCGGAGTCGAAAAAAAAGCCTACCGCGTGCAGCAGGCGCGCAAGCGTTGTGGTGCTTTCGCGAACGCGCAGATCGTGGCGGGCGAGGTCAGCGAAATCCTCCGCCAGCTTCCGCCGCGATCCGTCACCCGTGCCTACCTGCTTTTCAGCGATCCGTGGCCCAAGCGTCGCCATGCCGTGCGACGCGTGGTCCAGCGGGAATTTGTCGCCCTGCTCGGCTCCCGCCTGACGGTGGACGGCATGTTCTTTTTCGCCTCCGACTGCCCGGGTTACTGCCGCTGGGCGCGGGAAAGGTTCGCCGCCGCGCCCTGTTGGCGTGTCGACTCGTGGACGGTCCCCTCGGACTGGCCGCGCACGGAGTTCGAGCAACGCTTCGCCGCGTCAGGCGTCCCGGTCTCGCGTTTTCAGGCCACCCCGGTCGCCCAAGCCTCAACGCTCAACCGCCGACTTTCCCATGCGTCCGCTTGACGACGGTTTCGGCGAGCCGGCGAGCACGGCCGACGAGGACGCGCGGCTTGTCGCGCTCATGCGCCGCGTGCGGCAGGACGACGAGCAGGCCTTCCGCGAGTTGGTCGAGGCGACCGAGGACCGGGTTTACGGGATCATTGTCCGCATGCTCGGCCATCCGGAGGGCGCCGAGGATCTTGCCCAGAAAGTTTTCCTGCGCATCTGGCAGGCCCGCGCCCGTTATGAGGTGTCGGCCAAGTTCTCCACCTGGATGTTTTCCATCACACGCAGGCTGGTCCTCAACGAACGGCGAGGCCGGGCACGGCGGGGCGCGGTCTTTTACCAGCCGGCTCCCGACGAAACCGTGCGCGAGCCGGTGGCCGGCAACCTGCCATCGTCCGAGGCCTCCGCGGCCGAGCTGGCCGCGGCCATCGAAAAAGCGCTGGCCGAGTTGCCCGAGGAACAACGCACCGCTATGGTCCTGCGGCGCTACGAAGAAATGCCTTATGAGGAAATCGCGCGCGTCCTCGAAACCACCGTGCCGGCCGTGAAAAGCCTCCTCTTCCGCGCGCGGGAAACGCTGCGAGTCAAGCTGGCTGGGTGGCTCTGAGGCGGCCTATCCCGCCCAGCGTCCGCCCCGCGAGAGGCGGGGTGAGGGGCCCGGGGCGTAGTCGGTCTTGCCGATGGCTCCGATCATGCGGGTGCCGGTGGCGCGTTTCCATTTCTTCGACATGCTTTCGCCGGTGTGGCAGCCCCAGCTTTTGACGAAGGCCTTGGGGGCGAAGCTGGCGCGGCTGATGCGGTTGAGTTCGGTCTCGTGGAGCCACGCCTTGGAGCCGCTGTCGATCTCGTTGCTGTAATCGAACATGAAGCAGGCCTTGTTCGAGTGGAGAAAGAATTCGAGGTTGGCGATCTTCACCCGGTCGCGGGGCTGGCCGGCATTAAGGTAGTTGATCAGTTGGTCGGTGCCGCTGAACCAGACGAGGCGGACGTTGTATTTCTTGGCGAGGTCGGCAATCCAAGTGGTCAGTGGGCCTTCGTTTTGCCGCATGCGGCGTTCGTAGCTCGGGCGATGGACCAACCAGGTAATGCGGGCATTCGCTCCCTGCTCGGCTTGAATCTCTTGGATGCGGACGCCCGCGCTGCGGATGAAGTTGGCCCACCAGCGGTCGTGCGGCGGGTATTTGAACCGCTCCCACTGGTAGAGCGAGGGGCCGCCGGAAACCACGATGAACTCCTTCTCGTAATCCGCCCGCAGGGGCGCGGTGCCGATGACAAGGAGGAAAAGAAGGGCGACGGTCTGTTTCATGGTCCGGAAATGTCCCGAGAAATGGGTTCCGCGGCAAGCGGGTTTGTGCGGGGTGGGGCGGCGCGCCGGTCAGCGCGAGGCGGCGACGGCTTCGGCCCGCGTCCCGTAGATGGCGAACATCTGGTCGAGGCCGGTCAGGGCGAAAAAGTCGCGCAGTTGGGGCTGGAGGTTGGCCACCGCGAGCTTGCCCCCTTGGAGGGCCAGAGCCTGCGATGGACGAATGAGCGCGCGGATGCCCACGCTGGCAATGAAGTCCACCCCGGCCATGTCGACCACGAGCGCGCGCCCCCCCTCGCCGACCACTTCCATGGCTTCGCGGTGAAGCAAGTCGGCGCTGCCTTGATCAAGGCGTCCGCGCAAAACCAAGACGGCAACGCCGTCCTCCTCGTGGCGGGCGATGTCCATCAGAGGCGCTTGGCTGCGGCCACGGCGGCCTCGCGGCTTTCATGCAGCGCATAGGCCGTCATGAATTGGGCGATTTCAAACAGCTCTTTGACCTGCGGTTGGAAGTTGCAGACCGAGAGCGTTCCGCCCTCGCGGGTCATCCGCCGGCCGGCGAGGAAGAACTCGCGGAACCCGGCACTGCTGACGTAATCAAGGTCGGCCAGGTCGATGACGAGGTGGACCGCCTTGGTTTTGTCCAACTCGCCGTTGAGCGCGTCCTTGAACTGGTGATAGGTCGTGGTGTCGATGCGGCCCGCGGGGGCGGCGACAAGGATGTTTCCATCGTGGGCGAAAGTGCACTCCATGACGATGACTCTGAACACCCCGGCTTGCCGCCAGCAAGGATTTTCTCTCCGCTTAAGGATTTGCCGTCGGATGAGGGCGGGGCTAGGTAGGGCCAAGGCATGAGAAGATTTTTCGGGCTGAACACGCTGGCGGGCCAGTTGTCCCTCTGGACCACCCTCACAGTCTGCGCCGTCTTGGTCGCTCTCCTCCTGCTGACCACCACGATGACGCGGCGGCAGATTCTGCGGCAGACAAACGCAGAGGCCCTGTCCGAGGTGGATGCACAGGCCACGGAGATCGATGGCTTTCTCGGGCAGATGGAGGCTGTGGTCAACACGATGGCCGCGCAGCAGGCCACGCGGGGGCCGCAGCCGTCGCCCCAGGTGTTGGACGAACTGCGCCGGCTGCTCGGAAGTCTCCCCGCTGATCGGGTCTTTGGGCTGTATTACGCTTTCGACGGCGTGGACTACCGGGACCCCATGGCCATGCCGTGGATCGACCGAAAATCTTATCCCGGCGCCGTCGTGAACAAGAATGACTTTGCCGAGGACCGTGCGGAGACCGTCTGGTTCTGGGGGCCGAAAAAGTCGGGCCACGTCTCCTTCACCGAACCGTATTTCGACGCCGGTGGCTCGGAGGTGACGATGCTCAGCGTCAACGCGCCGATTTTCGGCCGGGAAGGCGAATTCTACGGCGTCTCCGGGGCAGACATCACCCTGCAGGCGATCGAGCGGCTGGTGGCAAAGGTCGATCTGGATTTGATCAGCGAAACGGGCGTGCAGGATGACTTCGCCTACCTCGTCAGTGCGAAGGGGACGGTCATTGTTCACCCGGACCGCTCCCTCATGATCAGTCTGAACCACCCCGGTGCCAGCGTGGCGGCTCTGCCGGCCGGTGCGGCGATCATGGCGGCGGAAACAGGGTTTGCCACTTACCGCGAGGGATCGGAGGAGCGGATGGTTTACTGGTCATCGATTCCCCGCACCGGGTGGAGGGTGGTCCTCGACGTTCCCTACTCGGCCGTTCTCGCGCCCGTCCGCACCCTTCTCTGGCGCAACGGCTCGGTCGCCCTTCTCGGCATTCTCCTCACCATCGGCGTAATCTCGCTCGTGGCGCGTCGCGTCGCCGCACCGCTCAACCAACTAACCCTGGCCGCCGCCGAGTTGGAGGCCGGCCAGCCGCGGGGCAACGAGCTCGCCCCGTTGCTTCGGCGTCATGACGAGGTGGGTAATCTCGGCCGCGCCTTCACCCGCATGGCTGCGGAAATCCGGCAGCGCGAGCAAAGCCTCGCCGCTTGGAACGCCAATCTCGAGCAGACGGTAGCGGCCCGCACAGCCGATCTTGAATCCGCCGTGGACGCCGCCGAGGAGGCCCGGGCCCAGGCGCAGGCGGCCAACCAAACCAAGAGCGCCTTCCTCGCCAACATGAGCCACGAACTCCGCACCCCGATGAACGCGATCATCGGCTACAGCGAGATGCTTCTCGAGGAGTCGGAGGATACGGGGGAAAAATGGATGCAGGCCGATCTCGACCGCATTTTAACCTCCGCGCGCCACCTCCTCCACCTGATCAACGACATTCTTGATCTTTCCAAAATCGAAGCCGGGCGCATGACCGTCTATCTTGAGGCGGTGGACGTCGTGCAAGCCGTGCGGGATGTCTCCGGGACGGTCACGCCGCTGGTGGCCAAAAACAACAACCGGCTCGAACTCGATTGCCCCGCAGACATCGGGGTCATGCGCACCGATCTGACCAAGCTCCGCCAGACGCTGTTCAACCTTCTGAGCAACGCGGCGAAATTCACCGAGCATGGCGTGATCACCCTGCGGGTCCGGCGCCGGGATGACGGCCTGATTTCGTTCGCCGTGCTCGACACCGGAATCGGCATGGCCTCTCACCAAATGGACAAGCTCTTCGAGGATTTTGTCCAAGCCGACACATCGACGACCCGCAAATACGGCGGCACCGGGCTCGGCTTGGCCATCAGCCGGAAATTCTGCCGGATGCTCGGCGGCGACATCACGGTGGAGAGCACCCCCGGCGAGGGCAGCAAGTTCACCGCCCTGCTTCCGAGCGAAGCAAGTGAGGCCGCGTTGATCGATCCGACCACGCCCACGGCCCCGGCTTCGCCGCCGGGGCACGGGCCGGCTTCGCCCGGTTCCCGCGGCACCGTGCTGGTCGTGGACGACGACCCGAACTCCCGTGATTTGCTCCGGCGTCTTTTGGAAAAGGAGGGCTTCACCGTCGCCGCTGCGGCCGGCGGCGCGGAGGGCCTCACTCGTGCGCGGGAAATCCAGCCGGACCTCATTGCCCTCGACGTCATGATGCCGAGCATGGATGGCTGGGCCGTGCTCACCGCCCTCAAGGCGGATCCGGCCACCGCCGCCATCCCGGTGGTCATGGTTACCATGGTGGAGGACCGCCCGATGGGTTTTGCCCTCGGCGCCTCAGACTACCTGAGCAAGCCGGTGGAAAAATCGCGCCTCCTCGACGCGGTGGCCCGCTGCGTGGCGCGCAAGACGGATGACATCATGGTGGTCGATGACGATCCGATGGCGGCCGACATCATCCTGCGGGCGCTCAAAGCGGACGGTCGTCCCAGCCGTCATGCCCGCAACGGCCGCGAGGCACTCTCGCTCGTGCGATCGTCCCGGCCTGCGCTGATTGTGTTGGATCTGATGATGCCGGAGATGGACGGCTTTGCCTTCCTCGAGGCCCTGCGGGCCGAGGGCCCGGAGTGCGCGGCGATTCCGGTCGTGGTCCTATCGGCCAAGGATCTCACCGCGGAGGAACGCGAGCTATTGTCCGGTCGCGTCATCAACACCTTGCGCAAGGGGGCCGGACAGCGCGAGAATCTGCTCGAGTCCATCGCCCGCAGCCTTCCACCCCGCTGACCCATGCCGAAAATTCTGATCGTCGAAGACAATGAAATGAATCGCGACATGCTCTCGCGGCGCCTCGAAAGGCGCGGCTTTGTCGTGGTCATGGCCGAGGACGGCGCCCAGGGCGTGGGTCTGGCGCGGAGCGAGCGTCCGGATTTGATCCTCATGGACATGAGTCTGCCGGTGATGGACGGATGGACGGCCACGCGTGCCATCAAGGACGACGCGGAACTGGCTGCCATCCCGGTGATCGCGTTGACCGCGCATGCGATGGATGGCGACCGTGAGAAAGCCATGGCCGCGGGCTGCGACGACTACGACACCAAGCCGATCGAGTTGCCCCGGTTGCTCGAGAAAATCGGGAAACTCCTTCCCCATGCCTGACCTGCCCGGTGTGTCGGAGGATGATGTGGCCGCGCTGCGTCACGACTTGCGCACGCCCCTGAACCAGATCATCGGCTACGCCGAACTGGTGGCCGAGGATCTGGAGGCCGGTGGCCATGAGGAATCGCGGGCGGATCTCGAAAAGATCGCCGGCGCGGCCCGCGGCTTGGCCGATCTGATCACGCGGGAGATCCAACCCGACCGCTTGGTGTTCCTCGCCCAGCCCGCCCGCTCAGCTCGCGTCGACGTATCGGAATCTACGGAGCAACCGATGCCCGACCCGGTGGAGGCCGGACCTCCCGCTCTCACGGCCCGTTTGCTCATCGTGGATGACAACCCCGAAAATTGCACCGTGCTGCGACGCAGGCTTGAGCGCGAGGGCCACTCGTGCGGCGAGGTTCATGATGGCGCCTCGGCGTTGGCGTTGCTGGCGAGCGAACCCTTCGACTTGGTCTTGCTCGACATCATGATGCCGGGCATGGATGGCCGGGAGGTGCTGCGTCGGATCAAGGCTGACCCGACGTTGCGGCACCTTCCGGTCATTATGATCTCGGCGCTCGACCAGTTGGAGAGCGTGGTCGAGTGCATCGAGCTTGGAGCCGAGGACTACCTGCCCAAGCCGTTCAACCCGGTGTTGCTCCGGGCGCGGATCGGCTCTTCGCTCGAGCGCAAGAGCCTGCGCGATGCTGAGCAGGCGGCTTTTGCCGCCCTGCAGGCCAGCCAAGCCAAGCTCGCCGCGGAGTTGTCCGAGGCTGCGGCTTACGTGCAGAGCGTGTTGCCCCCGCCTCTGACTGACGGGCCCGTGCGCGCCTCGTGGGTTTTCCAGCCGTGCTCGTCTCTTGGAGGCGACGCCTTCGGCTACGGGCCAATGGACGGTGGACTGTTCGGCATTTGTCTTCTCGATGTGTGCGGGCACGGGGTCGGGGCGGCTTTGCTCTCGATCAGCGTGCTCAACGTCATCCGTTCGGAGGCGCTTCCCGGGGTTGAGGCGTCCGATCCGGGAGACGTGCTGGCGGGGTTGAACATGGCCTTCCCCATGGAACGCCATGGTGAAATGTTTTTCACCGCCTGGTGCGGGATTTATCATTCCGCGTCGCGCCTGATGCGCTTCGCCGCCGGCGGGCATCCGCCGGCCGTGCTGGTCCGCGCGGACGGCACGACCGAGTTGCTGGCCGCGCGTGGTCCGGTCATCGGGGCCATGCCGGGCATGAAATTCGTCCCGGGGGAAATGATGATTCCGCCGGACTCGCGGCTCTTCGTTTTCAGCGACGGGGCCTACGAAATTTTACGCCGGGACGGCACGATGATGGGCCATGACGACCTGCGGCAGTTGCTGGCCGGGGCCCCGCGGGAAGGCGCGACGGATTGGATCATGGCGCAACTGCGGGGGCTCAACAGCCAACCGGCGTTTGACGACGACGTGTCGTTGGTGGAACTCTCATTCCCATGACCTCCCGTGCCGATTACGTCAGCGACCGTGCCGAGCTGGGCAAGCTGGAAGCCTTCACCGCCGAATTCGCCGCCCAGAGCGGACTCGATCCAGCCGACCTCTTCGCCCTGCAGATCATCGTCGAGGAGTTGGTGACCAATGTCATCCACTACGGCGGCGTGCCCGCCGGCGAGCCCGCCTGCAGCGTGGTCTTGAGCACGGAGGATGGCGAGCTGGTCATTTTGGTCCGCGACCGGGGCCAAGCCTACAATCCGCTCCTGCGCGAGGATCCCGACGTGACCCTGCCTGCCGAGAAGCGGCCGATCGGCGGCCTGGGTGTGCACTTCTGCAAGAAGCTGACCGATGCGCAGGAATACCGGCGCGACGGCGGATGGAATGTCCTGACTCTGCGGCGAAAAGTTACGGCTGGCGCCGCGGAATAAGCTCAGGTTGACCCAGCCATGAACCTGCTCAAGCGCATCCTCGGCAGCATCCTTTCCGTCGCAGCCGGCTGGCTGGCCTGCACCGTGGTCTGCGCCGTCCCGGTGGCGGTTCTGATTGCGGCTGAGGAAGATGTCCCCACGGGCCTTCAGGTCGGCTTGGGCTTTGCGTTTTACGTTGGCCTGGTCTGCGGGGCTTTTGCCTTCGCGACTTGGTTGAGCGCGTTTATCTGGATTTACCTGTTCCTCCCTGCTTCCTCCAGTCTGTGGTCGTGGCGGCGCGCCGCCCTTGGCGGAGCCTTGGTTGGCGCCGCCATTGTTGTCGTGCCCCTACTGGTGTTTGCTCGCGAAGATGGTCTCGGGCCCATGGTCGCCTTCGGACTGTCCGCGGCGCTCACCGGCGGGGTCGCTGCCGCCTTCGCTGCCTTGACGCGGCGATTTTTCCACCAGCCAGCACAATCCACCGCTGTCGCCGGTTGATCCGCTTCGCTATTCTTCCGCGCTCGGCGCGCGGTAGAAGGTGGCGGTGTGGCCGACTTGGAGGACGAGGGTGGCGCCGGTGCGGGCGGCCAGTTCGCGGGAGAGTTGCTTGCGCTGGTCTTTGCGATCGCCGAAACGCAGTTTGACCAGACCGTGCTGATCGAGCGAGCGGTCGAGTGCCTCGACGAGGCCGTCCGTCAGGCCTTCGTGTCCGAGATGCAGCACGGGCTTGAGCAACTGCGCCCGGGCCTTGAGTTCGCGCAGCTTGGTCACGCGAAGAAGGGGTTGTGGGCTTTTTCCCGGGCCACGGTGGTCAGCGGGCCGTGCCCGGGGCAGAGGATGGTGTGGTCGGGCAGACCGAGGATTTCCTGGCGGATGGTGGCAAGGGTCTCGGCATAGTCGCTGCGCACGCCGCCGATCGAGCCGGCGAAGATGGCATCACCGACCATGGCGGCCTGCACGGTGTGGCCCTCGACGATGAAGGTCGTGCCGCCGGGGCTGTGGCCGGGGGTCTGGCGGGTGCGGAGGAAATGGCGGCCGACGTTGAAGACATCGCCCGGACGGAAAAGGCGGGTGCCGCGCACCGGTTCCAACTCCGAGGACCACGCTTCAACATCGAGGGCGGACTTCAACGCGCCCAGCGCCGCGATGTGGTCGGCGTGGCTGTGGGTCAGGAAGATGGCGACGACCTCGAGTTTCTCCCGACCGATCAACTCAAGGATCGGTCCGGCCTCGGCCCCGGTGTCGAAAATGGCGGCGGCGCGATTCTCGCGATCCCAGACAACATAGGCATTGACCGTCATGTCGCCGAAATTGGTTGTCACCGTGGCCAGTCCGTCCGGAACCGGCACGACCGGATGCTCAAGGCCACGGGCCACGCCGACCAGGGCGTCGGGTTGGAGGCCGAGCTCGGCGGCTAGGGCGCGGGCCGCGCTCTCCTCGAAATCTCCAGCGAGGAGGCGGTGGATCGCTTCGGCGGACAGCCCGCTGGACGGCGCGGCCGAGGCTTCGGACAGGCCTCGGCCCTTCATGGCTTTACCAAGGATGTCGTTGAAATTGTCTTCGAGGGGAATCATGCCAGCCGGCTCTTCAATTGATGACGAAGGATGAAGTAAAGGGCCTGGAAGGCGGCGAGGGAAGTAAGGATGAGGACCCAGCCGTTGAACACGAGGACGCTGGCCTGCAGTCCGAAGTAACGTTTTTCCGGGCCGAAGAACACGTTGAGAAAACGGCTTTCGCGGTAGTCACTCTGCTCCATTTCGGCTTTGTTCACGAGGTCGGTGGTCTTCTGGTTGACGAACAGACGTTCGGCCGTCACGCCGGTTGGCGGCGGGTCGAGAAGCTCCTGCGGCAGGGGTGCGCCGGCAATCACGCGGTCCATTTCCTTCATCCGCCGCTCCACCGCCTTGGCGTTCGGGCCGTGCAGCCCGGAGAGGGCGGCGAGCAGTTCCTTCAAATCTTCCAGCCGCTCCTCCTGCGGGGCCGTCAGCTTCGGCCGACGCGCCAGTTGCCGGATCTGCTCCTGGATTTCCTCCTGCCGGCGGGTCAGGGGATTCGCCTTGGCCTGCGCATAAACCAGCGCCTCGTAGGACCAGCGCATGGGCATGAACTCGCAGATGAGAGGAACCTGCAGGTCGCTCCGCGGGGCCTCCGCGTCGGGGTTCTCGGAGAACCACCGGCTGATCGAATAGACAAAGTCGAGGTTGCGGTTCATCTCCTCGTATTTGATCAGGGCGCCGCCGAGGATGATCTGCGGGATGAGGACGATGGGGATGATGTTGACCGCGGTTTTCCCCTCGGCCGCGAGGCTGGAGATGACCAGGCCGATGGCGATGCCGCTGATCGAGGTGAGGACCATGGCGGCCAGGAAGATCCAGAACATCCCGCGCACCTCGAGGAGGTAGTTGCCGATGAGAATGAAGAGAATGCACTGCACGACGGCGAAGAGCGAGAGGGTCAGGACCTTGGCGATGATGTAATAGCCGAGCCGCACATTGAGGTTCCGCTCGCGCTGGAGAACCGGGCGGTCGCGGATGATGTCGTCCACGCTGTTGGTCAAACCGAGGAACATGGCCACGACGAGAGAGAGAAAGAGATAGGTGGGGATGTGGAAGGACGAGGCGAAGTCGTAAACGCTTTGCTGTCCGGGGTAGCGCAGGACCATGCCGATGAGGGCGGCGAGGAGCGGGGCTTCGACCATCGTGGTCAGGAGGTTGCCGCGGTTGCGCAGCTTGCTGATGAACGATCGGGCCAACAGCGTGCGGAATTGGAGAAACTCTTCCCGGAGAAAGCCCCCCCACGAGCGGCGCGGTTCGTTGAGCACGCCCTGCGCATCCGGCACGGGCGGCTCGGCCGAGGGCTGGCGCACATCCTTCATCAGCCGCCAGGCCTCGTATTTGTCGCGCCAGAACTCCGGCGAGTAGCGGCGCACGGGGACCAGTTGGCTGCGGTCGTTCTCCTCGTAGATGACATCGCCACTCAGGTCGCGCAGCGGGGTCTCGAGGACGTCGAAGACGAACTCCGGCCGCGTCGTGCCGCAGGCCGGACAGCCGCCCAGCGGGGTGCCGAAATGCTGCTGGTGCTCGGCTTCGGCGAAGTAGGAGAGCATTTCGGCCGGGGTGCCGAAGAAAACCATGCGGCCCCCGCGGTCGAGCAGCATGGCCTGGTTGAACATCTGGAAAATCTTCGAGCTCGGCTGGTGGATCGTGACGATGACGATCTTGTTGTGGGCCATGGCGCGGATGATCTCCATCACGTGCTCAGAGTCCTTGGAGGAGAGTCCGGAGGTCGGTTCGTCGAAGAGGTAGATGTCGGCCGAGCCGATCATGTCCAACCCGATGTTGAGCCGCTTGCGCTCGCCGCCGCTCAGCGTCTTCTTGTGCGTGGCCCCGACGACGCTGTCGCGGCGCTCGTTCAGTCCGAGCTCGGCCAGCTTGCCGTCGACCCGGCGGGCGCGCTCGCGGCGTGACAGGTAGGGCGAACGGATGGCCGCGGCAAAGTCCAGATTCTCCCCGATGGTCAGGTGGTCGTCGAAGGCGTCGAATTGCGGGATGTAGGTGATGTATTGCTTGAGCGACTCGAAGTTTTCGTAAAGCGAGAGCCCGTTGAAGAGAACCTCCCCGCGGACCGGCGGGAACTGTCCGGCCAGCGCGCGGAGCAGACTGCTCTTCCCGCAGCCGCTCGCGCCCATCACGCAGATCATCTCGCCGCGCGTGGCGGAGAAGCTCACGCCATCGACCCCGAGTCCGCCGTTCTTGAAGCGGCAGACCAGGTCGCGCACGTCGAGGTGGTGAATGACGTTGCGTTCCTCCTCGAGGAGGCGTTCGGAGAAGTTACAGCGCAGCGACTGGTTGGCGTCGACGTGGATGAGGTCGCCGTCGGCCAGCGGTGCCTCGTTGCGCACCGGGGTCTCGCCGACGAGGACCGGATGCTCGCTCTTGAGCACCTCGAGGCGTCCGACCAGGCGGTCGAAATCGCAAAAGATCCGCAGCAGAATTTCGCCGCCCGCCCCGGGGGCGAGGAGGATGTCGTCCTCGTCGAGTAGCGCCGGATTGTTCGAGACCAGATAGGTCGTTTTGGACTGCTTGAGGTGGAAGCGTCCGCCGTAGGAGTTGGCGTGGCGCCGCAGGTCACTCAGGGTCAGCTCGGTGTCGTTGTCGAAGACGATCGTCTCCTCCAGGGTCGCGTCCACCCGCGTCCCGGCGCGCAAGCGCACATCGTTGAGCGTGGCGGCCACGTCCTTGAGGGCCACGACCTGGATGCCGAGGCCGAAGCGCACCTCGAGCGAGCTGTCTCGCGTGCGGTTTTTCTCCAACTGGATTTCGTTGTCCTTCGTCACGGTGACGAAAATGTGCGCGAGGGAGACGTTTTTTTTCGCGTTGAAATAGAAGACCAGGTCCTGGTGATTGAGGACTTTCTCGTCCACCGCGATGCGCTGGCCGGGATAAACGCGGGAAAACTCCTTGGGCTTGAGCGCGCGTCCTTGGACCGAGACTGGGTGGTCGCAGAGGTTCTTGACCAGAATGAGGTCACCGTGACGGTAGACGGCGAGGCGGTTGTCCCCGTGGAGTTCCCGCAACTGCACGTCCGCTTCCGGGCTCGATCCGAAGGTAATCACTTCCAACGGCGAGGAGTCGGGCTCGAAGAATTCGCTCCGGGGCGAAAGCGCGTCGCTGTTGAGTTGGTAGACGATGTCGATCGCCTGGGAGGCCGTGCCCAGCTGCTCCATGAAGGAATAATAGGCAGCCATGTTGTCCGTGTTCATGCCCGAGCGGTGCACGAGGTCGTAGAGCTGGATGCCAAGGAGGATCTTGCGGTCCTCGCTCAGTTTGCCGCGCAGTTCCCGGGCCATGGCTGAAAGGTCGGGCTTTTCCCGCAGGGCCTGACGGAAGAGCTGGCGCAGCTCCGAGTAGACCGCTTCCGGGTAGTCGTAGCGCAGGAAGCCGAGGCTGGAGTCGATCTCCTCCTCGATCAGATCGCCGTCCACTCGGGCAAACCCGGCCAGCACCTTGATGAGCAAAGGCAGAAGGTTGGGGCTCTCGGCCACGGTGCGGGGACGGCGCAGGGCCCGCCGCATGAGCGACTCGCCCGCCCTTCGCGCCCGGTAGAACTGGCGCAGGGTGCCTTCCAAGCGCCGGCCAAAACCGGCGGGCGGCGGAGTATCCGTCACGGGCATCCGCGCAAATTAGCCTTGTCCGTCGGCGCCCGCAAAACCTTTGCGCAAGTCGTGAATTGCCCTGCGGCCTCATTTCGCGCTTAATGACCGGCTCATTTGCCCTTGCCCATGACCCGTTCAACCCATCCGGCCAAGACCTCGCAGTCCCGCAACCTTGAAGATGTGCGGGTCCGCCGCCTGCGCCGACTGGTTGCGCCCCGGGCCATCAAGAAGGAGCGGCCGGCCGGCAAGGCGTCCATGCAGACTGCGGCCTTCGGCCGGTCCGAGGCGCATGCGGTCCTGCACGGCGAGGACACGCGGCTTCTCGCCATCGTCGGCCCCTGCTCGATCCACGACCCGGAGGGCGCCCTCGATTACGCCCGGCGGCTGGCGGCGCTCCGCCGCGAGCTGGCCGACGAGGTTTGCATCTTCATGCGCGTCTATTTCGAGAAGCCGCGGACCACGGTGGGCTGGAAGGGATTGATCAACGACCCGCGGATGGACGATTCGTGCGACCTCGAGGGCGGGTTGCGGCTGGCGCGTCAGCTTCTCCTCGAAATCACCGCGCTGGGGTTGCCGACCGCCACGGAGTTTCTCGACCCGATCGTTCCGCAGTATCTGGACGATGTCGTCAGTTGGGCGGCCATCGGCGCGCGAACGACCGAATCGCAGACCCATCGCGAAATGGCCAGCGGCCTTTCCATGCCGGTCGGCTTCAAGAACAGCACCGACGGCAGCATCCAGACCGCGCTCGATGCGCTGCTCTCGGCCTGCTCCTCGCACAGTTTTCTCGGCATCGATCAGGACGGTTGCACCAGCGTGGTCACCACGGCGGGCAATCCGGACACGCACGTGGTTTTGCGCGGTGGACGCGAGGGGGCGAACTATACCTCGCGGCACACGGCGGAAACCGAGCGGCGGTTGCGCGCGGCCGGCTTGCGTCCGGGGTTCATGGTCGATTGCAGCCACGCCAACTCGGCCAAGAACCCCCGGCGTCAAGGTTTGGCCTGGCGCAGCGTGCTGGCCCAGCGGCGGCGCGGGCGCACCTCGATCATCGGCGCGATGCTCGAGAGTTACCTTGAGGAGGGCAGCCAGCCGGTCTGCGCCGATCGGCGTCGCCTGCGTTACGGCGTGTCCGTCACCGATGCCTGCCTCGGCTGGGATGCGACGGAAAAACTTTTGCGTGCGGCGGCGGCCAGCGAGCGGCGCGG
>JBGSSV010000154.1:0-2864 GCA_041736875.1 Chthoniobacterales bacterium
GACGCGGGGCCAGGGCGACGGCTTCGCGCAGGAGCGCGGCGGCGCGGGCCGGGTCAGCTGGCAGCGCAAGGTCGGACTCACCGAGCAGGCGGCGCAACTCCTGCTGCTGCCCGTCGTCGAGCCCGGTAACATCATCCTCCCCGAGCGGCGCGAGGCCGGATTCGTTGCTCGCCGTGGTGCAGACGATGGCCGGGACCCCGGCAGCCTGCAACTCGTCGAGCATGACGCCGAGATTTTCCCCGAGATTGCGCCCGGCGGCGGCACGCAGCGATGCGTCCGCCGGGATGAACGTGCGGCCGATCATCTGCTCCATCAGCGTGCGGTTTTCGTCCGCCCCGCCGTAAAGCCATCCGTCCAGCACCTGCACGAGGGCGAGGCCGCGGGCGGCGCGCATGAGGCGCAGGGCCCAGGGCGGGAGCGTGCCGGCGGCATTGATCGAGGCCGTGCCGTAGGCGCCGAAAAACTCGTTGTTTCCCGTGTAGAAAATGAAGAGGTCCGGATCGAAACGCAGCGCGTCCTGCACGAGATAGACGAGGGGAAAACTCGCCACGGCGGTGGTGCCGGTGTCGATGATCTCGACGGTTTTTCCCGGCCACGCGTCGGCCAGCATGGCGCGGAGGAACGAGCCCATCGACAGGTTGCGCGGCTGCGGATAGCCCTTGGCGGCGGATTCGCCGATGAGGAAAATGCGCACGGTGACGGGCGGCTTGGGCATGACGAAGTTCGATTGCTCGGCGTAGCCCGGGCGGGTCGGGTTGGCGAAGAAGTAGGGCTTCGAGGCCGCCGGTTCGACCACGCAAAGCTGGCCGCCATTGGCGAGCGGGCCGATTTCGCGGAAGAACGGCGGATACCCGCTCCAACCGAAGAGCCGCAGGACAACCTCGGCCAGCGCGAGGAGGAGGAAGGGCAGGCTGATCGTGATGGCGGCGAAAAGCCGCCGGCGCCCGACCGAAAGCGGCGGCGAGGCGGACGGAGCGGGCTTCTTTTTTTTCTGCGCGGCCACGGAGGGAAGTTAGCGCGAAAGAAAAAAATGTCAGCGGCCGGAAAAACGGACCGCTCAGGCCCGCGGGGTTTTCGGGCGGTAGACGAGCAACCGCAGGCCGTTGAGGCAGACCAGCACCGTGCTGCCTTCGTGGCCGATGACGCCGACCGGCAGGGGCAGGGCGAAGCCGAGGGCCGCGGCCACGAGCAGGACAATGACCACGGAGGCGAAGGTCAGATTTTGCTGGAGGACCCGCCGCGCGTGGCGCGCCATGCCGACGAGCGTCGGAATGTTTTCCAACCGGTCGCCCATGAGGACGACGTCCGCGGTCTCCATCGCGATATCCGAACCTGCCGCGCCCATGGCCACCCCGAGGTTGGCCGCGGCCAGCGCGGGCGCGTCGTTCACCCCGTCGCCGATCATCATGACCGTCCCCTCCTCCTTGAGTTGCCGGACAACTTGGACTTTGTCGGCCGGGAGCAAACCGGCGCGGAATTCATCAATGCCGGCCTCCTCCGCGATGGCGCGGGCCACGGCGTGCTGATCGCCCGTGAGCATGACGACCTTCTTGACCCCGACAGCGTGGAGTTGGGCGGCGATGGTCCTGGCCTCCGGGCGAATGGTGTCGGCCAAGGCAAACACGGCCAGGGCGGTGACCGCATTGCCCTCCCCGCGACGGCCCAGCCAGATGCAGGTTTTACCCCGACCTTGGAGGTCTGCCACCCCGGCCATGAAGGGTTCCATTTCTCCGGCGGACAGCTCGCGAAGAAAGCGTTCGCTGCCGACCACGTAGCGCCCGCCATCGATCACCGCCTCCGCGCCTTTCCCGGTCACCGATTGGAACGCGGTCGCGCGGGGCAGGGTCAGGCCGGTCCGGGCGGCCGCAGCCAGCACAGCGGTGGCCAGCGGGTGCTCCGACTTGGCCTCCAGCGCCGCGCAGACGGCAAGCAGCCGCGAGGCCTCGGGGGAGAGTGTCCCGTGCAGCGGGGATTCGCTGGCTTGGGCCGTGAGAATGTTGGTGACCTGCGGCTGGCCGATGGTCAGCGTGCCGGTTTTGTCGAAGCAGACGATATCGACCCGCGCCGCCGTCTCGAGATGCAGTCCGCCTTTGATCAGGATGCCGCGACGGGCCGCCCCTCCGATGGCCGAAAGCACGGTGGCAGGCGTGCTGATGATGAGGGCGCAGGGGGAAGCGACGACGAGAATGGTCATGGCCCGGTAGAACGCCTCGGTGAACCCCTCGCCCCACAGGATCCAAGGGATGGCAAAGACCAACACGGTGAAGGCGATCACGCCCGCCGCGTAAGTTTGTTCCGCCTTCTCGAGAAAGCGCTGGGTGCCGGACTTCTCGGCCTGGGCCTCGGCCACGAGCCGGACCATCTTGGCCAGGGTGGAATCCTCCGACTTTTTTGTCACCTGAATCTCGAGCCCGCCGGACTGATTGAGCGTTCCGGCAAAAACCGGGGTCCCGACGTTCTTGGCGACCGGCATGGATTCCCCCGTGAGGCTCGATTCGTCGATGTTGCTCTGGCCTTCGGTCACGATTCCATCCACCGGCAAAAGCTCCCCGGGGCGGACGATGACCGTGTCGCCGATGGCCAGCGATTCGATCGGCACCACGTCACCGCCGTCCGCCGTTTTGCGCAGCGCGTTGTCCGGGCGCAAGGTGAGCAGCGATTCGATCGCGCGCTGGGTGCGCTCGAGGGCATGACGCTGCAGCACGTTGGAAAAGCTGAAGAGAAAAAGCAGCAACGCACCCTCGAACGGTGCGCCGACGGCGGCCGCGCCAAGGGCGGCCAGCACCATGAGGAGGTCCACATCGAGCGTGCGCTCGCGCAGCGAGGCCCAGGCCGAGCGCACCCCGGCTTGGCCGCCGAAGAGG
>JBGSSV010000175.1:0-2789 GCA_041736875.1 Chthoniobacterales bacterium
AACGCGGCGAGGCCAGCCCGGTTTCCGGGACGGCGGCAGGGTCGCCGACCGTCTCGCGGTCCCGCACGCCGAGGAATCTTGCCGCGAGGAGCAAGCGCTCGACCACCTCGGTGGCGGCGCGATCGGCCACCGGTGCGGTCAGGCGCCATTCGGTGTTCTCGCGGCGCAGGCTGATCGTTTCGCTGCCGCGGACGATGTCGACTTCGGTCACATCCTCGGGGGCAAAGACGGCAGCGTAGCGTTCCGCATCCCCGGCCTCCCTGGTGGGGGCCAGATTGGTCCGCAGGTAGACCAGTCCGCCGACCAGCAGGAGGGTGGCCACGAGGAGGGCGACGGTGGCGCGGGGGTTCATGCGTCAGCGCCGTCGACGCAACCAGACGAAGAAACCGGCGACGAGGGCGCCGGCGGGAATGACCACGAGGGTGTAGAGCGCGATGCGTCCGGTCTCGAGGTCGGTCAGGTTGAGGTTGAACGCGCGGGAGGATTTCGGCGAGATGCCGGCCAGGTGGCTGCGGTCGAGCATCCAGTTGAGTGAACTCAAGACGAAGTCGAGGTTCGGCTCGGTGATGGAGCCGTTGACCACGAACTCGCTGTTGCCGACCACGACCATGCGGGCCGCACCCACATCGACCTTTTCGTCGGCCACGCCGCCGCGCTCGACCATGGCGGCGAGGACGAGCGGGGCCGGCGTATCCTGGCCCTCGTCGAAAGCGACGCCCTTGGTTTCGTCCGTCACGTAGGCGGTCTCGCCCCAGAATGGCTCCGCCGCCGTGATCATGGACTCGATGACGGACCCGGGTTCTTCGCTGGCCAGTTCGAGCGAGCAACTCCCCCCCGGCAGCATGGCGTCCACGCCCTGCAGGCGGCGGGTCACGCGGTTGTCCGGCGAGAATTGTCCGGTCACGTCGCGCAGAATGCCGGTGGCGAAGCCGAGCTGCACCGTGCGGAGCACACGGTCATTGCGCGGGGTGACCCCGGCGGAGGCGAGAAACGCGCGCAACCGCGGCGCCTCGGCCTCGGGGTCGAGCAGGACCATGAGGCGTCCGTCCTTGCCCCAATAGTCGCCCAGCGCGGCGAGGGAGGTTTCGGGCAGATCGTAGCGGGCGCCGACGAGGAAGACGGCGGCGGCGTCGACCGGCACGCGCCCTTCCCGGGCGAGATCAAGGGGCTGCGCGACGGCCCCTTGGCGGCCGATGTATTCCTCGAGAAGTGAAAGGTCTGACGCCTCCCCGACCGGGGATTCGCCCTGGCCCTGGAGGAAATAGACTTTGCGTTCCTTGGCCTCGCCGAGCTCGATCAGCGCGCTGGTCAGCGCCTGCTCGCCCTTGAAGGCCTTGACCCTCGGCGCGTCCCCGGTCACTTGGGCCAGCAGGTCATAGTCGGCCATGTCCACCGCGCTGACCTGTTTCGAGCGTCCGCCCATTTCGACAATGACCAGGTTCTCCTGCGGCCCGAATTCGTATTTGGCCTGAAGTTCGCGCGCTCGGGCCAGATTGCGCATCGGGTCGATGTATTCGACCGTCATTTTGTCGCCGGCGGCGGACTGGTATTCTTTCAGCAGGTTGAGCACATCTGCGTAGACCTCGTAACCCGGCGCGGCGGTCGTGGGGGAAAAGAACACGTAGACCGTGGCGGGCGAGGGGAGTTGTTTGAGGAGTTTGACCGTCTGGTCGCCGAGACGGAACTTGCCGCCGGCCGACCAGTCGTCGCGGACATAGTAATGGAAGCCGGCGTAGTTGACGGCCGCGAGCATGACGCAGGCCAGGATGATCTGGACGGCCACCCCGAGGCGGATGCCGGCACGGCGGCGCGAAGAGTCCTGCGGGGTTTTCATGGCGGTTCAGTTTCTCCAGCGGCGCGACTGGAAGACATGGAAGGTGAGGAAGAGGACAAAAACGGTGAGGGAGAGGTAAAAGACCAGCGGCCGCGAGTCGAAGATCCCGCGCGAGGCCTCGCTCATGTGCTCGAGGGCGGAGAAGTAAGCCGTCATCTCGCGCAGGGCCGGGGTGACGTTGAGGACGAAAAAGTTGAGCAGCCCGAGGAAGAAGAGGAGGGTGATGATGCTGAAGGACATGATCGCGGCGATGATCTGGTTGCGGGTCAGGGCCGAAGCGAGGCAGCCGACCGAGAGGTAGAACATACCGATGAGCAGGAGCATGGCGTAGGAGCCGATGAAGGGTCCGGCCGCCCCGGCCGTCTCTAGCCGTGTGATCTGCGTGAAGACAACAAAGTAGAGCAGGCTGGGCAGCCAGAGGACGACGTAGAAGAAGAGGGCGCCGCCATACTTGGCCAGCACGACCTGGCTGTCGCGCACCGGCGCGGTCATCAGCGGCTCGATCGTTCCCATTTTGAACTCCTCGGAGAACAGGCGCATGGTGATGAGCGGAAAAATAAGGATGAAGCCGAACCAGAAAAACACCGTGTTGAAAAACGCCTCGACGACCGTGACCTCGCTCGGGCCGCGGTTCAGCGCGGCCACGCCGGCGTAAAAATTGAATCCGGTCAGGAGGAGAAAGAAAAAAAGGACGACCCACGCCACGGGAGAGAGGAAATAGGCGCGGATTTCGCGGTTGAGCAGGGTGAAGAAGTTCATCGTCGGTCAGATTTCCCCCGCCTGCGTGATTTCGGCGAAGACGCGCTCGAGGCTGACCTGCTCCTGCCCGAGGGCGCGCAGGGGCCAGCGGCGGTCGGCGGCCAGCCGGGCGATTTGTTCCCGCGGGTCCTGCTTGGCGTCGATGCGCAGGGTGCAGCCCTGCCAGCCGTCGTCCAGCGGAATGATCTCGGCTTTG
>JBGSSV010000179.1:0-8862 GCA_041736875.1 Chthoniobacterales bacterium
GGATTCGGTATCCATCAATCCGCCGCCGATGACGACAATCCCCGCATCCAGCGCCATCGTCAGGTTCGCGATGTGCAACCCCATGGCACGGGCCTGAAAATCAAAGATCTCCAAGGCGAGGGGATCGCCCTTTTGGGCGCGCGTGCGGAGTGAGAGCGCTTTTTCCTTGGGCGTGCCCGGTGCCGTGGCCAGCTCGTGTTCGGGATATTTGGACAGTTTCTCCGCCAGCAGATAAGGCAGTCCGGAGATCGTGGTGTAGACCTCAAAGCAGCCCCAATCTCGCCCGCAACCGCAGGGAAAAGGCTCGATGCCGAGCATCTGCAACGGTGCCGGCATATGGGCACCTTCCATGCTCGCGAGGGTGTCCCCTGGGAGCGGTAGTCCGTTTTGGTCAATGAAAGCGCAGCCCAGTCCGGAACCCGGCATGAGCATAAGAACCGACTTCTTGCTGTTGTGACGGGCGAGCCGCGCCTCCGCCACTCCGCCGAGCTGACCATCGTTGCCCATGACCAGCGGCAGGGGATGACCGGCGGCGCGTGCCAGGGCGCGGCTGTAATCCTCGTGAACGTCCCAACCGGCAAAAGTGGCGGGCAGGTTGGCCGAGCGATCAAGCACCCCGTAGCGCTGGTAGGGGCCGGGAATGGCCAAGCCAACGCCGTTGACTTGGGCCCACGTAAGTTCGTGCTCTTGCAGGAAGAGGGTGACCGCTTCAATCCAGCCCGAGATCACTGCCGCCTGGCCGTCCTGCGCATTGGTCGGACGCTGGAACACCTTTGTCGATACCGGCTCCTCGTTCTCCCACACCGCGTTGATTTTCGAGGTCGTAGCTCCGCTGTCCGTGCCGATGAAAACGTTTTGCATGGTGTCTATCTTCGGGTATCCGGCCCGCAATTCCAAGAGAGCGTCTTGGTCCACCCAACCCACGCCTTCAGAACGCCGAACTTCCCACGGCTGACAAACGCGGAAATGGGCCTCCGTTGGGCTCGTGCCAAAAACCATGCCAACTCCGAGGCTTCCGCGGAAATGGTGAAAAATATGGTGATGTTTCAGTGATTTCACGTCGCAGTGACCGGTTGGCCCAAAATGGGGGTGAAGGCGAAAAGCATCACTCCAACAGCCAAGGCCGGTGAGTCCGGATCGCGCGCGGCGAAAACCGCACAACAGGAAGGAAGGCGCCTGTCATGATCGCCTGCGAAAACGACGGCCCCGTGGCCACGGTGGACTTCGCCTATCCCGAGGAGGGGTGGGGGCTGCCCCGGTAATGCAAAAATCATGAGAACGGCCCGTAAACCGCGCGAAACCTTGCCGGGGGGCCACCTCGCGGTAACGTCGTAAGTCGCATGGACACGCAGACTTCCGAAAAATCAACGATGCTTGGTTGCCATTCGAGCCCCGTAGACTCCGGTTCTTGCTTTTCCGGCAAACTACCCGGTGAACACTGATAGACACAGGCTTTGAGGGGCGACAGTGGCAGGGGCAGACATTCAACTTTATTCACGTTTTCGCCCTAGAGTTGTCAAGAATTGTCAAGAAATCTGCCTTGCACCAACTGGCAGGGCGGGCGCAGTTTGGGGACCATGAAGATTAACGATGCCCTCGGACTGGATTTTATCCCGCTTGAACCCAAGGTCATGGCCCTGCTTGCGCGTCTGGAAGCGCATCCCGATTAGCGAGACCGCAAGGCAAAGCACGGCGGCGAGTTCGAGAGATCCCAAAGTGCGCCCCGCGAGGAAAAGAAAAAGCAGCCAAGGAACAAATCCAAGAAGCAGTCGGCCGAGTTGCTTCAGTTCCATCAAGGCATCGCGGGTAGCACGACGTTCATGAACTACGCCATCTGGGAGTCGGTCGCCCACTTTCGGGCAGCTTTCAACCATCCAGAATTCAAACAAGCTTTGGCTCATTACCCATCCACGGCCGTGGCCTCTCCCCATCTCTTCACGCGACTGACCGTGCCTAATCTGTGCGCTGGTCCATAAGCTGCCCCGATGAATAGCACCCCGGCATGCCCCCATTGCGAGATGAACGAGGTTCTCAACCACGGCGAGCGCTGGGAATGTATGACCTGCGGGCACGAGTGGGAACGCGTCGAGCCAGTCGTGGCGCGCGTGGTCACGGACGCCTATGGAACCTTCGGTTTCTCCGAGCTACGCAGCGGGATGGGGAACGTTCTTGTTTTTTCTGGTTACATGCGAAGGAATCGGGAGCGCCGCGGCTAGCCATCGCCCGTTGGCGTGAGAAAGCGGAACACATCCTGTGACCTTGGTCGCGATCAATACTCTCCCGTGGAAGGGAGTTTTTGGACGGGCCCGCGGAAATTTCGCAACTTTCATCCGGGGCAGGGGTTTTCTCTTGTTAGGCTTCACAGCCTTCAAAACCAACTCAACAATCAACAGAAATTGGCACTACCACAATGAAAGCATTCATATCCTACGCATTGACTCTCACCATCATGCTGGCCGCGCCAGGCATGGCACTGGCTGGGGAAAAAGAGGGAGGGAAAAAGCCCGGCGGGAAAATCACCGCGGTTAATACCACCGCCAATACCATCACCGTGCATTCCGGGAAGAAAGGCGAACCCGGCGAGGATAAAACCTACAAGGTCGCGGATGCGACCATCACAGTGGAGGGCGCAAGCGCGAAGCTTGCGGACATCACTGTCGGAATGCGCGCTAAAATCACAGTCGGGGCCAGCCCCGACACGGCCTCAGCCGTTGAGGCATCTGCCAAGAAAGAGGGCGGAAATAAGGGTGGGAAAAAGGGCGAGAAAAAGGATGACGAGGGATCTTCCGAGCAGTAGCTCTTGAGGCCATCCGGCTAAGCGAATGAAAACGAAGCGGCTCTGGGGTTACCCGGGGCCGCTTTTTCTTGGTTGCGAACCGCGATCGCCGCGGCCATGGCAGGAACATTTCGACAGGGCAACGGGCTCCGTAGCCGAGGCAAGTTTTTCAGCCCGCTAGAACGCAAGAGGTGTCGCGAAGCATTCTTTCCATGGGGGGGTTCTGCAGAGCTCGCGTGCCGCGGACTTACGTGATGAGTTGTGCTGTGAGGCTCCGAATCGAATCTCTCTTTCGGCGCTTCCAAATCCCCGTCCTTGCCCAGGCCTGCCAGACTGCGAGGCGAAATTCCCGTGTGAGCATCGTGACGTCCCCCCTTGTCGTGTTAAGCGTCCTCCTAGTTTCGGCCACGTCCTTGCGCGCTGAGATTGCGGCAATCTGGGCCAACGATGGCGGTGACAAGGTCACGCAGGACGAGCTGCGCATTGGCGCACCCAATGGCCGCAAAGTGCTGAGTCATCTCTGGGACGGCAAGACCATCGCCCTCGCGGGGGCGCAAAACGAAGTGGTGAACTTCAACCTGGTGCTGGAGGCCGCGAAAACCGGCGCGAAGGATGTGAAGGTTTCCTTTGATACGCTGGAAGCCAAGGGCGGAAAAATCCACTCCAAGGCCGTTACAGGCGATGATGTTTTTCATTGGGTGGGGCGGCCCATCGAACTTTTCTTTATCCGCTATTTGCCCATCAAGGGGCTCTCGATTGGCAACAATTACGAGGACTACGACGAGCGGCATGTGCCGGAGCGCTTGCGGCGGCCTTGGAGCGGCGAGGGACACGCGGAGGAGGGGACCGGTTGGACGGATCGTCGGGATCACAACAAGGCCTATCCCGACATCGCGGTGCCACTGGAACTGGTGCCGCCTTTTGCCATCGCGGCCGGCCGCAACCAGAGCATCTGGGCCGATGTTTACATCCCCAAAGATGCCGCGCCAGGTGTTTACAATGGTGAGGTGACCGTGGAGGAAGCGGGCGGCCCGACGAAGCGCGTGCCTGTGACGCTGACCGTTTATCCCTTTGCCCTGCCTGATGTGCCCACTGGCAAGAGCATGCTCTTTTTGTCCGGCTCTAATATCAACGAGCGCTATCTGGGCAAGAGCTGGATTGATGATCCGCAGGAAGAGGCTCTTGGGAAAACCATCCAGGACCGCCATTTCCTCCTGGCCCACCGGCATAAGATTTCCCTCATCGGAGATTCCAGCGGCCTGGCACACGAAGACAAAACGCAGGATCGTCCCAACGACCATTTTGCTGCACGCCTGAGAGGGGATTTCTTCAGCGCCGCCAATGGTTACGACGGCCCGGGCGCCGGGGTGGGTAACACCGTTTATTCCGTCCAGTCCTACGGGATTCCGAAGGATTGGCAGAACGAAAAATCGATCCAGAAACACTGCGACGCATGGGTCAACTGGTTCGATTTGAACGCGCCCGAAGTGGACTACTTCGTTTACCTGATCGATGAGTCGAAAGATTTTGGCCCGACCGAAAAATGGGCGCAGTGGATGGCCCGGAATCCGGGCGTCGGAAAACGGATGCCCTCAATGGCGACCGTCCAACTCCCCGATGCGGCCAAGCACGTGCCGAACCTCAATGTGGTTGCCTCGCAACTCAAGCTGGGCAAGACAAAGGACTGGGAGCAGGCGCTGCCGGAATACACGGCCAAACCCGATCGCAAATTCTATCTCTACAACGGAGTGCGCCCCTTTGGCGGCTCATTTTGCACGGAGGACGACGGCGTTTCCCTCTGGGTGAATAGCTGGATTCAATATCGCTTCAAAGTGGAGCGATTTTTTTTCTGGGAAGCGACTTTTTATACCAACCGCGAAGGTGGTGGAGAAAAAACCGATCTTTTCACCACGGCAAAAACGTTCGGCCCCACGACGCGGAGCGATCCGAGCGTGGGAGAAACAGGCGCAAATTATGCCAACGGCGACGGCGTGCTCATGTATCCGGGGACGGACAAACTCTATCCCACCTCCTCCTATGGCGTGAAAGGACCGTTTGCCAGCCTGCGCCTCAAGCAATGGCGGCGCGGCTTGCAAGATCACGATTATCTCACCCTCGCGGGACGCATCGATGAAGCGGCGACGACCAAGATTGTGGAACGGATGATTCCCAAGGTTGCCTGGGAGCTGGGCGTGGCCGATCCGGATGACCCGACCTGGCAGCGTGGCGATATTTCCTGGTCGGTGGATCCCGACTTCTGGGCGGCGGCGCGGAAGGAGCTCGTGGAAATCATCACGCGCGCTCCGAAACCACAAAGGGCCACCAATCCCTGAGGACGCCCCCCGGTTACTCCGTCATGTCTCACTCAAACTCCACGGAGACGTTCTCCACGATCGCGTTGGAGAATTTTCCATCTTCGCCACGAAACTGGATGAAGAAATAGCGGAAGGTGGGTGTTTCGGTGGGCTTAAGTTCCTGGGCTGCGAGTTCCGTTTCATTGGACAAAAGGCGGACCATGAAAGCCCCTGTGCCCGGTTTTTCGACGACAAAAGCCAACTCCGAAATGTCGGGATTCTTGCGTGATGAGATGTCGAGATTCTCGATTTTTTCACCGCTGACATATTTCCCAGCATTCACATTGGCCCGTTTCGCCATGGTATTCACCCACATGAGACCCATGTTGTTTTTGCCTTTACCCTCGCGCAGAGCCTTATCGCTGTTGGCAAAGCCGAAGCCCAACTGCTGTTCGCTCCCGCTCCGGTAACGGATTTTCACGGTTAGCTTTTTGAATTCCTGCGGGACGTCAACACCGGCGAATGCGGCGCTGTTGGACTGCGCCTTATCGGCGACGAGGCCGCCCCCTTCATCGATTCTCGCGGTTCCCTCCCAGGCAGGTCCTTTGGTGGGCTGGCGATTGGCAATGTTTGCGGCGGCGGATTTGGTGAAGTCGTCCTCAATCAAAAGTTCGGCCTTTGCGCAGTTCAACGAAACAAGAATGGCCGCGATGGCGGATATCACGCGGGGGAATTGGGGGATGGATGTTTTCATGGTTGTGCTATTGGAGTTTTCGTGGGGTTGCAATGGGTTGAGTTAACTGAAGGTTTCCTTCCATGCGGCGAGTGGACCGAGTGCCATCTCGTCCTGATTGGGATTCGTGGGCATAAAGAAGGCCATCGCAAAGGCTATTTGCCCGATTCACCGAGCGTCTTGAGCTGACGATCCGTCACGAGCCAAACGAGGCCGTTCTCCTCGGCCAATTTCTTGGACAGCGCCTGCCGTTCCGGTGTCTTTGGATACTCGATGAGCAGCACGGGCTTCTTTGCCGAAGCCAATGCTTTCAAATGGCCCAGAATTTCATCTGTGTGCGCGGCGGGCTGGAGTCTTTTTCCGTTGGTGAACAAATCCTCGATGCCTTGGGCGCTGATGACTTCGACGAAGTCCTTGTGGGCGGCGAGTTGGGAACCGTTTTGCGGGATGACGAGCGCGGTGAGATTTTTCGCGCGGGCGCGGGCGGCGATCGCTTTCACCCAGTCCACCATGTCGCGGCGATAGGTCTGCTTGGTCTCCGGGTTCATGCGGTCGTCCAGGTAATCGTCGGCTCCCTGCTCATACGTCTGGAAGCCATCCACGATGTCCAGATACACGCCGTCGAAACCACGCGCCATCGCGTCGTCAATCGCGGCCAGCATGAGTTCTTGCCACTCGGTGTTCCAGTATTTGACCTGGTAATTCCCCTTCCACTCCGGATTCTCGATCCCGAGCCACGCCGGCGCGGCGGGGGTCCGCTTGCCATTGCTGCCCCATTCGGGTTGCCAGTAGGGGCGGTAGTCCTCCGCCTCGCCGATGGAAAGGTAGGCGACCACTTTCCGCCCTTCCTTGCCGCTGCGGATTGCGTCGAGATCCGCTCGCTCCCACGGCGTGTCGCCAGCGAAGGCCGCGTCGAGCACGATCCAATCGCGTCCGCACTCCTTGAGCTGCGCAACGGCCGCAGGTTTTGTTTTCGCGAAGGAATCGGCCTGCAGGATGTAGGCGAACGAGGCGGGGTCTGATTCCGCGCGAGCAAAGTGCGCCAGCGTGAGAATCAAAACTGAGACGATGAAGGCAGGGGCTTTCATGGAGGGCTTTCGACGACTGATTTGGGGGGTTATTGTTCGAGGGGGTGGGGTTGGGCGGACTCCGAGACAGAATAGACGTGGACTTCCTCGGGTCCAATCCTGCCGCTCAGGATGCCGCCTTTGAGTTCCAATCCGGTTGGCCGGTTGCCAAACAGGGATGCGATTGTTTGGCCTGCCGAGTCGGGAATTGTGGTGTGCAGATCTCGTGCGGTGCTCCGGTCGGTGCTGAAGACCACGAGGAGTTTTTTCGTGGCGTTTTCCCACATGAAAACATGGACATGCTCCGCGTTGGACGGGAGGGCGCGACGGGTGCCCTTGAGGAGAAACGGAGCGAGCTGGTTGATCTCCTTGGACTGCTTCCTGATTTCGTCCCAAAGTGCCGGGTTCTGCTGGTTCAGCGTCACGTGGCCTTTGATATCCGTGCCGTCATAGAACGTGTAATACAAGACACCCTTGACCCCGGCAGCGAGTGCGCCATAGAGCATGTTTCGCGATTCCGATGGCGTTGGGAAAATGCCTTTTTTCGTCCAACTGAAGGATTGCAGGTTGGCGATGGGGACAATGCCCGAGCCTTCGATTTCCGACACTCGGGATTTCATGAGCTGGAAACACAGCTCAAGCATCTGTTCATCTGGGAAATCAGTCTTATTATCGACTGGATAGCATTGGATGCCGATCAGGTTGACGCAGTCTTGATAGTCCTTGAATGACCGATACCGCGCAACCGGCGCAGAACCGCCGCTTGCGTAGGTGACGTGATTGGGGTCGTGCGCCAGGGCCAGCTCGTGGCGTTCCTTGAGAAGTTCGGGCGAGCAGTAATTTTTTGAACTCGTGACATTAAAATCATCACCGATCTGCCAGGAGATGATGGCAGGATGGTTCTTCATGTGATCAATCAGCGTTCCCAAGGCGGGAAGATAAAGCTCGGCCATGACGCCCATGTCGCGTCGAGCGGCGTCGTCGAGAAGAGCGAAATCCGATTCGCGACTGGTGGGGTCAAGGGAGGTCTTCAGGATGCGAAGACCGTTGTCATGGATGGTGAGCAGGTCCTGATCGCGCGCGTCCCCGTAGCGTTCTCCAATCCATGACGTATGGTAGATCCCAAATGGAAAGATCTCGGCGCCTCCGCGCAGCAAATTGCCGTTAGGGCTGACGGCGGTCGGCAAGGGGGCCGCCATGCTGGTCAGTGGCAAAAGAAGAGCCAGGTAAGTAGCAACGATGGCCGAGTGATATGGCGGCCGTCTCATCGGGTCAGATCGGAGTGCTGCCTCGGCCTGCGTCGATCCGGACATCAGACGTGCGGGAGACTAAAGCTCAGCGTCGTTACTCTGTGGCAGAAACACGTGCCCTCCGTCGGGAAAAGCCTAGTCATTTGACTGGTTATTTCGCGCGCCCGTTCTCATCTTCTTTTTGTCGGCACCGGAAAGCTCATTGGATGGTGAGTCCGGTTCATTTTGTGTGGGTAGATATTTTTGAAAGCCGGCAATGATCGCGTTAGATTCGGGATTCGCGGCCAGGTTTTTGTGCTCCAAAGGATCGATCGAGTGGTCGTAGAGTTCCTCGGCGCCGTCGGCCTTTCCGCCATACCATGTGTAGCGGTAACGCCCATCCGTGAGGGAGTGGTTCTTGTATTTGTAGGTGGTGAGGGTCGGATAGTTCCACTCCATCGTCGGGTTCTTCAGCAGCGGTGCAAAGCTGCGTCCTTCGTTTTCCGCATTGGGCGGCAGACCGCACAACTCGACCAGTGTGGGATACATATCGAGCAGGTTGACCACGCCATCGCATTTGACGTCGGGTTGCGCCACGCCCGGCACGCTGACGATCAGCGGCACCCGGGCCGACTCTTCCCATAGATCGGTCTTACCGTATTTCATCTTTTCGCTGAGATGCCAGCCGTGGTCACCCCAGATCATGACGATGGTGTTGTCGGCATACTTGCTCTTGGCCAGCGCATCAAACAACACACCCAGG
>JBGSSV010000002.1:0-8083 GCA_041736875.1 Chthoniobacterales bacterium
CAGCCACCCATCTGGACGCCGGTATTGCCGCATGGAAACGCCACGATGTTCGACTTGGCGAAGAACTCGGCCATCAGCTTCGTCCCGTTACCCTGGCGGTACCAGGCATCGGTCTGGCGATTGTTCATGCCGAAGGGGATCGCCGTATCGATGCAGTAGGTGGGATCCTTGCCGTAGTAGTAATAGGAGCAGGTCTGCCCCATCTCCACGGTGTTGTCCTTGACCGCGTCGTGCACCGCCGGGCCGGGAACGATTTCCATCCTGCCGCTCGATGTGCGCGACGACCAGAGCGTGCGCGCAGCCGCGGAGGTGGCGGGGCGCCGCGTGCGCGACCTCGATGTGCTGGTCAACAACGCCGGTGTGCTGCCCGAGCAGGGCAACGAGCCCCTCGAGGAACTCCAACTTGATTGCTTCGAGGAGGCCTTCGCCACCAACGTGGTCGGGGTTGCGCGGGTGACCCGCCACTTTCTTCCCTTGCTCGGCCGCTCGGCCAACCCGCGCGTCATCAACATCAGCTCGCTCCTCGGTTCGATCTCCACCAAGGAGGACTCCGCCCACTATTGTTACAGCGCCTCGAAGGCCGCGCTCAACATGCTCACGCGGTCCATGGCCGCGGAGTTGCGGCCGCGCGGCATCACCGTGGTGGCAATCACTCCCGGATGGGTTCGCACCGGGATGGGCGGCCCGCAGGCGACGCTCAGCGTGGAGGAATCGGCCCGCAGCCTCGCAGCCACGATCTCCCGCCTCACTGCCGGCGATGCCGGGCACTTTCTCGACCGCGACGGCCAGCGCGGGGTGGCTGCGTGGTAATTTCGTCTCGCCCCACGGCGGGAGTCGCCGCATGTTGGTCGATCCTATGAGCGAGGCGAATAATCTGACGGTGGTGCGTTTGGAGAAGCGGGCGGTGCTGGAGGCCGAGGGGCGGCGGCCCTACGGTGGGGCTTTTCCGGTCTCGGGTGATGTGGGCGACGTGCGGGCCTCGTTTGCCGAGGGGCTGAAAGTTTCGCTGGCCGGACGAGTGACCGCCAGGCGCGACATGGGCAAGAGCCATTTTCTCGACGTGAGCGATCACAGCGGGCGGATGCAGGTGTATCTGCAGGACAAGACGATTGGACCGGACGGCGTGGCGATCTACGACAAACTCGACATCGGCGATTTCATCGGGGTCGCGGGCGAATGCTTCACGACCAAGACCGGCGAGCCGTCGGTGCGCGCGGACACCTTCACCCTCCTGGCCAAGTCGCTCCACCCTTTGCCGGAGAAGTGGCACGGCCTGCAGGACGTGGAGGCGCGGCATCGCCAGCGCTACCTCGACCTCATCACGAACGAGGAGTCGCGCAAGATCTTCGGTCAGCGTTTCGCCATCATCCGCGAGATCCGCCGCTTCTTCGAAGCCCGCGGTTTCCTCGAGGTCGAGACCCCCATGATGCAGGTCGTGCCCGGTGGGGCGGCGGCCAATCCTTTCAAGACCCATCACAACGCGCTCGGCCTCGATCTTTACTTGCGCATCGCGCCGGAGCTTTATCTCAAGCGTCTGCTCGTCGGCGGTTTCACGAAGGTTTTCGAACTCAACCGCAATTTCCGCAACGAAGGCGTCTCGCGCCGCCACAATCCCGAGTTCACCATGCTCGAAGCCTACTGGGCTTACGCGGACTTCGAAATGATGGCCGCCCTGGTCGAGGACCTCGTCTGCACGGTGGCCGAGAAAGTTTGCGGCGGGCTGCGGATCGCGCACCTTGATGCGGACGGCGGCGTCAAGCGGGAGATCAATCTGGCCCGGCCGTGGCGGCGGGCCCGCTACCGCGACCTGGTCGGTGCGGCCGTGCCCGGCTGGTTCGACCTCGACATCTCGGGGCGCCGCAACCGCGCCCTCGAACTCGGACTCGATATCTCCCACTGCACCGAGGATTACGAAGTCACCCAACATGTCTTCGAGAAGCTCGTCGAGGAGAAGACCATCGATCCGGTCTTCGTGACCCATTGCCCGAAGGAACTGATCCCGTTAGCCAAGACCAACGCGGAGGACGGTGCGGTGCTGGATGTCTTCGAGTTGATCATGAACGGACAGGAGATCGCCCCGGGCTATTCGGAACTCAACGATCCGGTCGTGCAGCGTCAGCGCTTGGTCGAGCAATCCGGGGGCGAGCAGCACAAAATCGATGAAGAGTTTCTGCATGCGCTGGAATATGGCATGCCCCCGGCTGGCGGGATCGGCATGGGTATCGACCGGCTGGTCATGCTCCTGACCGGCGCGGAGTCGATCCGCGAGGTCATCCTCTTCCCCCACTTGAAGCCGCGTTGAGACCGCGGCCTGCCCGCGCTAAGGTGTGGGCGTCTCCATGAGTGCCGCACCGCCGTCCGCTTCCGCGCTGCCTCCCGGCGCGTTTTACGTCAACGGCTTCAGCTTCTTCAACGCGGTTTCGTTCCAGATCATCCTCGGCGCGCCGGTCATCCTCTTCGCCAAGTCGCTCGGCGCCTCCTCGCTCGTTCTCGGCATCATTGCCTCGCTCACGCCGCTGCTGACCATCCTGCAGCTGGTCGCGGCGCGTTTTCTCCACCGCGTGGGCTACCGTCGTTTCATTCTCGCAGGGTGGGGGACGCGCAGCCTTTTCACGCTCGCGATCGCCGTGCTTCCCGTCTGGCCGCCCCTGGATCCGGGAGGCCGCTTGTTTCTCCTCGTTGCCGCACTCTTCGGCTTCAATCTGCTCCGCGGCCTGGCCTCCGGCGCCTGGCTGCCTTGGTTGACCGCCCTCATCCCGGAGAGCGGCCGGGGGCGCTTCCTCTCCCGCGATCAGGCCTTCATGCATGCCGGATGCCTCGTGGCCCTGCTCGCCTCGGCTTGGGTCATGAGCGGATCGGTCGAGCCGTGGGAATACACGTCGGTCTTCGGTCTCGGCGTGGTGGCGGCTCTGGCCAGCTTGTGGTTCATCAAGCGCGTGCCGGACGTGGATTCGCCCGAGGAGCTGCGCCGCTCCGCTGTGCGCGTGCCCTGGGCTGCCATGCTCCGGTTTCCTCCCTTCGCCCGCCTGCTCGGCTTCTCCCTGCTCTACATGATCGTGGCTGGCGGTCTCGGTGTCTTCACCATTGAGTTCCTCGTCGCCCACGAAAAGTTTTCCGAGGGGGCGGTCCTGGGGCTCAGCGCCCTGGCGTTCGTCGGTGCCTTGGCCGGTCTGGCGGTGGCGGGGCCGGCCATTGATTCCACCGGAAGCAAGCTGTGGCTGCGGCACACCCTGGCGCTGCTCGGCGCAGTCGTGGCCGGTTGGTGGGCCATCGCAGCCGGAGTCCTGCCCGGCTGGATCGGTCTGGTCGGTGCCCTGAATTTTCTCGGCGGTGTCAGTGGGGCGGTCTTTGGCCTGGCCAGCACGAGGATCGTGATGGGGAGTGTGCCGCGGATGGGGCGGAACCACTTTTTCGCCCTCTTCACCGTCGTGACCAGCCTCGGCCTCGGCGGGGCGCCCGTCGCTTGGGGGGCCGTGCTGGATACGGTTGGAACTTTGGAGATTGTCTGGCCGCTTTTCTCGCTGAACCGTTACTCGATCTATTTCGGGGCTTTGATTCCGCTCGTTTTCGCTGCGCGCAGCCTGGTCCAGCGCTTGCATGATGGCGAAAACTCGGCCCACTACGAGTTGTTCGAGCAGCAACTGGCCCGGCGAAGCGGATTTCCGGGCCTCGCTGATGATTGACCGATTCTGGCGGACGGAGTCGTGCCCCCCCTCCTCCCGGGCGACCGCAGCCCGCCCGAAGCCGGCCAGTTTCGGCTTGTCGCGGGAGGCCTTTCCCTGTTCTCTGGGACCCTAAGTTACCAGCAAAACGCCCCTAAGACTTCTCTTGTGACCCGAATCTGGCAGTTAGCCCTAGGTTTGCTGGTAGTTCTCACTACCGCGCAGGCCCAAGATATTGCGCGCCCCTCCCTCGGCGGCGACCGGGCCGCTTTTCCCATCTACTCCTCGCCGATCCCGGCCTCCCGCTACAATGTGAAGGCCGGCCCGGTCAAAATGCTCTTCAACGCCTCGCTCGGGGCCTCTTACAACAGCAACGTCAACGTTTCCGAGGACAACCCGATCGGCTCTTTCGTCCTCAGCCCTCGCGTCGGCATGGGCGTCTACTGGCCCATCACCAAGCTTAACAAGCTGCGGCTGAACGTTTCGGTCGGCTACGACTACTACTTCAGCGACCCCGAACTCGGCGGCCAGACCCTCCTGGTGTCCCCGGACACCGAGTTCATGTTCAATCTGTTCGCCGGCGATGTGCAGATCACCTTCTTTGATCGTCCTTCGATCACCAACAACCCCGTCGACAACCCCTCGTTGAGCGACGCGGTCAACTACACGATGCTCAACAACACCGCTGGGATCAACATCTCTTGGGATTTGAACGACGTGCTCCTCGGTGCCGGCTTTTCCAATTACATCAACTACGCTCTCAACGACGATTTCGACTATCTGAACCGTATCTCGAACCAGGTTTTCGCCAACGCCTCCTTCCTCGTCCTGCCCTACCTGCGCCTCGGACTCGAGGGCTCCGCCACGGGAACGGTCTACACCGAGGGATCGAATGCCGGCTCGAATTCGTTGAACAACAACATCGACTACACCCTCGGCGGCTTCGCCCAGGGCACCATCTCGCGCTACCTCGAGTGGACCGGCGGGGCGGGTTGGCAGATCACCGACTTCAACGAAGGCAACAACCCGCTCAACACCGGCAATTACAGCAAGCCCTATTTCTACTTCAACATCGACAACACGCTGAACCGCTACTTCAGCCATCGCCTGAGCACCGGCTTCGAAGGCATCCCCAGCTCGGAGTCGAACTGGCTCGCGCTCTTCTACGTCCGCTACAGCTTCAACTGGATGCTCATCCGCGATTGGTCGCTCGGGGGCTCCGCCTTCTACGAGAACGGCACCGAGTCGGACGGCCCGGATTCCGAGGACTTCAACCGCGTCGGCGCCAACATCAGCCTGAATTACCAGCTGAGCGAGCACTGGGTGCTGAGCCTGTTCGTCGGCGGAATCAGCAAGGGCTCCACCGTCACGTCCTACGATTACACCCAGCAGCAGTTCGGGGGAATCGTCACCTACACCTTCTGAGCCGCATGATGTTCCTCACGCCGCCGCGCGCGGCCCGCTCCGGTCTTTTCCATGCCATTCTGGCCTTGGTCCTGACCGCCGGGCTGTCCGCCCAGCAGATTCCGGTGCCGTCCGTGGGGCGCCAGCAGGCCGAAGCACCCCGCGGCACCCCTCCGCCGCCGTTGCCGGAAAATCCGCAGACCCGGGCCGGCTCGGCTGCTGTCTCCGCCACGGTTTCGATGGATGTCCTCGACGGCAGCCGTCCGCTCGCCCGTGGCGACGTGGTAAATTTCCGCATCGTCGAGGACCGCGACCCTCCCGTCAGCCTCCGCATCAACGATTCCGGGGACATCGAAGTTCCCTACGTCGGCCGGGTCACCGCGCAAGGCAAAACTCCGCGCACGCTGGCCGGCGAAATCAAGAGTCTCCTCGAGCGTGATTACTACCACAGCGCCACCGTCATCCTCGGCCTCGACATGGAAGGCCAGCGCACCCCCGGGCGCATCTACGTCACCGGTGCGGTCAACGGCGCCGGCCCCCAGGAGATCCCCTTCAACGAGAAGTTCACCGTGAGCAAAGCCATCCTCCGGGCCGGCGGGTTTGCAGATTTTGCCAACCAGCGTAAGGTCAAATTGACCCGGGCCAAGCCCGACGGCACGACCGACACCATGATCATCGACGTTAAGGAAGTCATCGAGAAGGGCCGCCAGGATCTCGACGTCGAGGTCCTGCCCAATGATTTCATCGTCGTGTCCGAGCGCCTGATCAATTTCTAGACCATGGCTGCGACCCACGACCCCACGACCACGGCCGGCGCGCAGCAGCACGAGCGCGCCGAGATCCTGCAACTGACCTTCCAGCGCTACAAATACATGCTGCAAAGTTGGTGGTGGATTCCCCTCCTGACTACCGCCATCGGCCTCGGCCTCCAGGCCTGGATCGTTCTCAGCGCTCCGCCCCAATACCAATCGAGCGGCCGCCTCATGGTCTCGGGCAAGATCAACCTGCCCGATGGCGCGGTCTACAACGAGGAAGCGGCGAACTTTTTCGGCACCCAGCTCGAACTGCTCCAAAGCAGCGAGGTGGCCCGCCGGGCCGATGCCCGCGTCATGGCGCTCAACCCGAACCTCGACAAGGTTCCCGTCCGCCTCTACGCCAACATCATCCCGAAGACCTCGATCTTCGCCGTCACTGCCCAGGGCCTCCAGCCCCAGCAGACCAAGGCTTACCTCGACGCGGTCATGGATGAATACATCGCCTACCGCCGGTCCATGCGCTCGGACAAATCGGACGTGACCCTCAGTGCCATCACCGACCAGGTCGTCGATCTCGAGAAAGACCTGCGCAAGGCCGAGGAGGAACTTTTCGACTGGCAAAAGCAGAACAACGTCGTCTTCCTCAAGGAGGAGGGCAACAGCGCCGGGGCTTACCTCGCCCAGCTCAACCGCCAGTTGGCCAACCTGCGCACGGAATACAACCTGCTCGAAACCCTCTCGCTCGAGCAGAACCTCGACCGGCGCAACCAGATGGACGGCGTGGCCGAGAACCAGCCCGAGGCCATGAACTCCATCATGCGCACTTTTGGGCCGGCCTCGGACTACCTCAAAGCCCGGCAGGAACTGCAATTGCTCCGCGCCCAACTCGTTGAGATGGGCATCTCGCTCAAGCCGCGGCATCCGAAAATGGTCGAGCTCAACCAGCGCATCGCTCTCCAGCAGCGCTTGATGGAGATTTTCCAAGGCCAGACGGCCGACCAGTTCACCTCCCAGGTTTCCTCGCTCAAGGTCCAGATTGAGAACACCGAGGCCGCGATCAAGGAATGGGAGGTCAAGGCCCTCGATCTCAGCCGACGGCTTGGCGAATACGAACGCATCCAAAGCAAAGTCGAACGCCTGAAGGGTCTTTACGAGAGACTTCTGGCCAGCGTGCAAAACGTCGGCGTCAATCGCAACATCGACCAGGATGTTGTCAGCGTCATGGAATACGGCGGCCCGCCCTCCGCCGTCCGCCCGGACCTCGGTCGCGCCCTCCTCATGGGCGGCATGGGTGGCTTCGCCATCGGCCTCGGCATCCTTTTGCTCATCGGCAAGCTCGACGACCGTTACATTTCCGTCTCCGAACTCGAGGCCCACGCCGAACTCGACGTCGTCGGACTCATCCCCCGTCTCAAGGCCTCCGAGATGCAGTCGCTGCAGGAGAACGACAAACGTCACATCCTCGTCGAATCCTTCCGCCACATCCGTTCGAGCATCCTCTTCATGCCCGAGGGCGACTTCAACCCGAAGAGCTTCCTCATCAGCAGCGCCATCCCCGGCGAAGGCAAATCCACGCTCGCGACCAACCTTGCCGTGACCCTTGCTCTGGCCGGATCGAAAACCCTGCTGATCGACGGCGACTTGCGGCGGGGACGCCTCGCCCGCCACTTCTCCGCCCCGACCGAGCCGGGGCTGGCCGAGTTGCTCAAGGAGCGGACCACGCTGGCCGAGGCCATGATCCCCACGCACATCCCCAACCTCAGTTTTCTCGCCCGCGGCAAGGCCCTGGCTGGCGGCTCCGAGCCGGTCCCCGGAACCAGCTTCAGCCGGCTCATGACCACCCTGCACGAGCAGTTCGAATACATCATCATCGACAGTTGCCCCGTCCTCGCCGCCGACGATTCCAGCGCCATCGCGCCGCTCGTGGATGCCGTCTTCTTCGTCGTCCGCGCCCGGTTCACCTCCGCCCGTCTTTTCATCCGCTCGCTCAAACTCCTCGCCGTCCGCGGCGTCAACGTGCGGGGCCTCATCTACAACTGCGCCGAGATGGGCAGCTCGGATTACCCCTACTACCAATACAAGGAATACCACCGCACCGTGACGGCCCCCGAGGAGGCCAAGACGTAAAAGCGGTCAGCTTCTCCTTGCCTCCCGCCCCTCCAGCGATTAAGTCTCTCCTTCCGCACGGCTGGGTAGCTCAGTTGGCAGAGCAGAGGACTGAAAATCCTCGTGTCGGGGGTTCGATTCCCTCCCCAGCCACCT
>JBGSSV010000003.1:0-4918 GCA_041736875.1 Chthoniobacterales bacterium
GTGGCGGGCGCGAGGGATGCGGTCGTGACCGCGAGGCTGACGGCGGAGCTGAGATTGAAAGTCTGGCTGGCGGACGGGCTGAAGGGCGCCACGCCGTTGGTCGCGGCCACGGTGATCGTGCGGTTGGTGAACGCGTTGGTCACCGTGCCGCTGAGCACACCCGCCGGGGAGAGAGACAGTCCGGCGGGCAATGTGCCGGTGGTCACGGCGAACGCGGGGGCAGGCTGGCCGACGGCGGTGAACGTGTGGGTGAACGCGCTGTTGACCGTGACGAGGCCGGCTGGCGCATTGCTATTGATGGCGGCAGGTTGGATGTAATTCGCCGGACGGTAAACGAGCTGGATGGTGTCGATGCGCCAGACCGCGCCCGACGGACTCACGCTGTCGTCGCTGCCGAGACGGTAGCGTAACCGGACGGATTTACCCCGCATCGAGGCGGGCAGGGCGATGCGCGTCAACGTGTAGGCGGAGTCCGCGGACCCGTGCCACGCGGCGCGTCCGGCCAATGGATTGCCATAGCTGCTGCTCAAGCTCCCGCTGTAACCGCCCGCGAGGAACGCGCCGCCCGCAGCCACGATGTCCGCGTAGGCACCGTTGTCCACCGACACCTCGAGCACGCCGCCGTCATACGATGTCTCCGTGTTCCAACGGTGCTGGAAGCGCAACTCGGGGTCGATGGCGGTGAGCGGGACGACGAACGACGAGGCATCGAGGCGCTGCTCGGAGACGGTGGTAGTGGGCGCGGCGAAAACTGCGTTCGGGCCGCTGTTCGGCGTATTCGTCGAGGTGGACCAGCCGGTGGCGGTGCCGGAGGGGACCGACGAAACCCATCCGGACGGCAGCGTCGGCGCGGTGACGCCGTCGAAATTCTGCCACGTCGCGGTCGCGTTCGTCGCAGACACGCCGCCGATGGACGTATCGAAGCGGATTGTGCCGTAATTGTTTGTGCCGTCCTGCAAGGCGAGCGTGATGGCGAGCGGGTCGCCGAAGTTTCCGTTCGCGATGAAGGTGAACGGCTGTGCGCCGGTCGCCCCGCCGGCGATCACGCCGTAAGTGCGGTTGGTTGTGACCGGCGTGACGCCGCCGGAGGCCTGCAACGTGGCGTTGAAGTTGGCCGTGGTCGAGGCTCCGAGCAGATTGACCACGGGCAGGCTGAACGTCACCATCTCGCCGACATCGGCGCCGCCGTTGGCCGGCGAATAACCCTCCGAGGTCGGCGCGGCCAGCGGGCCGGCCTGGAAATACTCGCTCGTCACCTGCAGTTCGTAGCTCAGCGTGTTCGTGGCGGTGATGGTCACGGCGCGGCGCTGCAAACCGGAGGGCAGATTGTCGCCCGAAGCCGCCGCCACGGTGAAACTCGCCGCGCTGTTCGTGCCCAACTGCATGATGAGGCGCGAGCCGTTGGTGTGGGTCAGGGTGAGGCGGGTGGCATTTGTGGCCAGCACCGCACCCGTGGGTGCGACGAGCGGCAACCGCTCGAGGAACACGCGGTTGGTCGTGTTGGTGTGCGTCACGCTCACCGCCACCCGGTCCTCGTTGAAGGTCACGACTTTGGATCCGTTCGTGGCTCCGTCCACGAGATTGTAGGTCGCGGTGAGGACGCCATCGGCCAGATTATTCGTGCCGGAGGATGGACTGATGGTGTTGCCATTGACCCTGATGGTCGGGCTGACGCTCGAGCCGTTGGTCCGTTGTTCGTAGGCGTTGGTCGCGCCGCTGCGCACGGTGCCCCAGGTGGTCGCGCTGGAGCCGGTGTTGCCCGAGACGGCCTGGAGAAACGTGCCGAAGGAAGGATTCCACAGCGCGCCGAGACCGAGTTTCACTTGGTTCGCCACCGTGACATTGCCGTAGTTGAAGAGCCCGAAATAGCCGGGGCGCCGCACCGCGGCGACCGACAGCGGCAGGCGGGTGTCGTGGAGGATGCGATTGAAACGGGTCGAGGACAAATACGGCAGCGTGTTGATCGCGGCCGTGCGTTCGGCCGCGGTCGGATGCCAGGTCTCGGTCCGCTGCAGAGCCTCGAAAACAAACACCGGCTGGTAGCTGTAGGCGTTGTTCGTGGCGAGGGAACCGTAAGTCGGAGTCGAGGCCAGGCTGTCTGTCTTGGCCCGCACGGCGTTGGTGAACTCGGTGTCCGTGTAGGAAAACGCGCGGGAGAGCGCGGTGAACTCCGAGAGCGGACGCGACTCCGCGCCCTGCCAAGCGGTCGAGGTGCGGGTGTTGATTCCGGCGTTGATGACGAAGGTCGGTGCCGCTATGCCGGGCTGGAGCAGGAGGTTGTGGGCGAGCCACTGCGACCAGCGCGCCTCGTCCAGGTTGACCATAGGCATGAGGTCGTTGGTGCGGGTGCGCATCCGCGTGAGGGCGATGCGCGAATTGCGCTCGTGCACACCGGAGTAGCCGAAGTCGGGTCCGTTGGCCTCGTAGAAATACCCCGTGGCGCTCTGGTCGGTGGCGGACGCATTTTGCACGGCCGCGACGAAGGCGGCATCCAACTCGGCATCGGGCCAGTTCTCTAGATAGAGCAACGCCGCGTGGTAGGCGCCGTTGAACTGGTTGCTGTATTGGCTGGCCGCGTCCTGCATGTCGCTGCGGGTGAAAACGGCCATGAGCGCCTTGCGCAGGGAGGTCTTGGCGTTGTTGAAAGCCGTCACATCGAACGGAAGGCCCGAATCCTGGATGAGATCGAGCGCCTGGGCTGCGGCCATGGCGCCGAAGCTGGTCGGAGCGAGACTCCAGTTGGTCGCGCTGTATTCGGCGAACAGTCCGGTCGTCGGATTCTGCATCTCGACCCAGCGTGTCAGCATGGCCTCAAGCCGCACCTTCACCGCCGCGTTGCCGCGGTAAACATTCCACGGCCGGTCCGCCGTGTAGAAATAAGCCAGCGCGACCTGCATTTCCTGGATGCGCGCATTGTAGGGCATGTTGTCGGCCACGTTGCGGTTGACCTTGATGTTGAGGAACCCGCGCGGATACGTGATGCTGTTGCTGGTGAAGGTGGTCTCAACCACGGAGTTGGCCACTTGGGCGAAGTGCTTCAGGTAATACGGCACCTCGTAATCCGAGTCGCTGAAGTAAAGTTCGTGCGCGGCGAACTGCGACTTCGGCGGGTTGCTGGTCAGCGCGGGGACGGCGGTCCATTGGGCCCGGGCCGACGAACCGAGCAACATGAGAAGCAACGACACCCCGAGCATGTGGCCGAGAGGCAACCGGACAAAGGAGCGGCGGGGGCGAAGGGACATGGGGGAGGCAGACCTGTTGCGCGCCCGCAGCATGGACGGCGGGCACCCAAGATCTACTCAGAAAAATAGCGTGCCGCGACGGGGCCGCCAGTGTGGGTCTTACTTTTTCGTAAAAGGCTACCCCTGCCCCAACCCGGCCGCCTGCCGCATGCGCCCGACACAACGGCTGAGGGCAGGCACCGGATCTTCCAGATCGGCTTCGTATTCCAGAACAGCCATGCCGTCGAAGTTAATGTCCGTCAACGCTTTGAGCAACGCTGGCAAGTCGAGATTCCCTTCCCCGACAACCACGTCGGCCCAAGCACCGTCCCGGCCAAAGACATAGTCCTTGTAATGGAGGCCGTAGATGGATTGCGGAAAGTTTTTGATCCATTCCACCGGATTTCCGGCCTGCGGACCGATCTGCATGACCCAAGCCGTGTCGAGGCAGATGCCGATCTCTGGGGCACCGAGTGCCAGAAGATGGCGGATGACGTCGGGCTGTCCGCCGAAAGAATAACCGCCATGCGGATGGACGCCCACGCGGATGCCGAATTCGCGCGACCAAGCCCGGACTTTCTCGATGGCCGGGCCGAAGCTTTCCACCTTGAAGTGCGCCGAGAGGTGTTTGGCCCCGGCCTGCGCGGCGCACTCGAACCAGGCTTTCTCGCGGTCTTCCCCGCCGAAGGTCTGCACACCGATCGAGATGATTGAGACCCCGGCGTCGCGATAAGTCTGCACGACCTCGCCGAATTTATCCGGACGGTCGAAGTCGGCATGGATCCCGCAGAGTTCAATCTTGTCGAGACCGGTCTCGCGGACCTTGGCGGCGACCGTGGCGTTGTCGGGGAAGTGGCGGAAGCAGTAGCTCTGCACGCCGAAGTCAAGGGCAGCTTGGTTCATGGTTTCAGGAAATGGAAACCTCGCGGCCGGTGCGGGCGGATTCGTTGATCGCATCGAGAATCTTCTGCACAGCCAAGGCCTGTTCCGGCCGGACGAGCAATTCCTCGCCCTCGCAAAGGTGGTTGATGAGGTTGTGGAACTTGTCCCCGTGCGGCAGGGCCAGCGGGCGGGTGAAATCCCGCTCGATCACATAATCGTCGGGCCCGGCGTGCCGGAACTCGAGCGGATCCAAGCTGAAGCCGGCCTCGGTGCCGTAGATGTCCACACCAAACCTCTGCGGGTCGGCACAGTGCGCGGCCCAGACCGCCTCGAGCGTGACGGTGGCGCCGTTGCGCATGCGGATGAATGCCGTGGCGAAATCATCGACGTCGAATTCCTGATGGACACGGTCGGAGTGCCCCCACCCGCCCTCGCCCAGGCCGCGCGGCCCGAACTTTGCGTAAGTTGCACCGCTCACCGTCACGGGGTCGAAATTGTCGATCAAAAAGAGACAGGCATCCAGGGCGTGCACGCCGATGTCATTGCAGGCCCCGGCGCCAGCGAGAGCCCTGTTGGTGAACCATGTGCCGATCTTCGGAATGCCGGAGCGTCGCCACCAGTAGGCCTTGGCGTGGTAGATCTCTCCGGCCTCACCGGCCGCCACCGCGGCGCGGATGGTTTGTGCTGCGGGAATGTAGCGCTGGTTCATGCCGACGAGCAGGACGCGGCCGGCCCGGCGCGCCGCCTCGAGCATGGCCGCACCCTCGGCCGCGTTCATGGCGAGTGGTTTTTCAATCAGCACATGCTTGCCGGCC
>JBGSSV010000031.1:0-29272 GCA_041736875.1 Chthoniobacterales bacterium
GTCCGGCGCGTCGTCGGCGCGGAAGAACCGGTCGCCGTCAAATTCGTAAAAGGGGAGCAGCCCGGCGACGCGGCGCGACATCTTGGCGTGCCCAGCCAGCGACGGGTGTTTGGCCACGGATAGCTCGAGCCGGCGGGCGGCTTTGGCCAGCAGGGCACCCAAGGCGGCGGTCCCCGCCACGGCGAGGGCCCACTTGACGGGTTGCTCAATCATCGTTTGCTGGAGTATCTCTCGGAGACGGCCCGGACTTGACCATGCGTTCCATTACCTCGGGGCTCTTCCGTGAGGGAAGCCTCAACTTCATTCTGACCAATGGCTTTCCCCGCCGGACCGCCACGAGCCTGGCCGGCTGGTTCTGCCGTCTCGAGCAGCCGTTCGTCCGGGATGTTTCGCTCGCCGTGTGGCGCTTCTTTTGCGACGTGGACCTGGCCGACGCGAAAAAGACGAAGTTCGCCAGCCTGCACGATTGCTTCATACGCGAACTGCGCGAGGGCGCCCGCCCGGTCGATCGCTCGCCGCGCACGCTGGTCAGCCCGTGCGACGCGCTGGTCGGAGCCTGCGGCCGCATCGAGCGAGGTGAGCTTTTGCAGGTCAAAGGATCGGCCTACCGGCTCGAGGAACTCCTGCGCGACTTGGAACTCGCGGCGGCATTCGCCGACGGCGTTTACGTCACGCTGAGGCTCACCGCAGGGATGTATCACCGCTTCCACGCCCCACACGACGGGCGCATCGAGGGACTGAGCCATCTGACGGGCGACGTCTGGAATGTCAACCCGCCGACCCTCGCCCGGGTGGACCGCGTCTTCTGCCGCAACGAGCGCGCGGTCATCCGCCTGCGCCTCGAACCCGGTGGCCCCCTCATCGTCCTCGTCGCGGTGGCCGCCGTCCTTGTCGGGGGCATCCGCCTCCGTCTCGGTAATGAAACAATCGACCCGCGCCGCCGCCCGCCCGCGTCCCCGCTCCCCCCTGCCGACCTGCGCAAAGGCGAGGAGGTGGGCTGGTTCGAACACGGCTCGACCATCATCGTTCTCGCCCCCGCAGGCTTCACCCTGGCCCCCGCGGTGCGTGCCGGCGCCCGCCTGCGCATGGGCGAACCTCTCCTGCACAAACCGCAGCACGGGGGAAAAACGGGGGCTGAGCCTCATTGCTGATGCCACGTTGACGTTTACGGCTGCCGCAGTTGCCGGGGACGCCCCGTGTTTGCGTCCGCGTTTCCTGATGGTGGCTGAGTTCGGAACGGATGCGCCTCCGATGGGACACGGGCACAGGCGCGTGGCCGTCAGTCCTCGACCGCATTGTCGGCGGCAAAGGCAGACCCGGCCCAAGTGTCACCATCCCTCGCCCGCCGAGGAGATCGGACGATGAAGGCGACGGATGCAAGCACGATGCCCACTCCCTTCCGGCGCACAGCCGGCTTCAGCAGGATGCGTGGCAGAAGGCCCGAGGGCATGGGCACTCGGTCGATGGGTTAGTTCGGCAAACCCAGCCGGTTCATTGACCCCTTTGGAATTCGGCGGCTAGCGCGTAAGCTGGGCATTAAGGCGCTCGGTCAGCTGCAAAAGCTGGGCGTTGTGAGCTTCCGCCTGCGCCATGAGTTGAGCGTTGTGAGCTTCCGTGCTGGCTTTGAGCTGGGCGTTGAACTTGGCGGTCAACCAAACGGTCGAGAGGCCTTGCAACACTACGACGATGAATAGCCCGATGACCAAGGGCATAAGTTGCTGGATGCTGGATTTCATTTTATTGGGTGTTTGCCGTTGTTGTGATGGAGGAATCTAAGTCGCCGAACAAGGAATTGAGCCAGTCCGGATGGCCACACGCTTCAGGGTCTGATTCGACGCCGTCGACGGGGTGGCGGCTTTGGTCGGCAGGCTCAGCTCGGGCAGGATTTCTCCAGGGAGGGTTGCGTGGCAAGCGGGATTTCGACTTGGGCGCTTGCTCGGTGACATTTGCTTTCCTCCGGTGCGCCCCCGCACCTCATACAGGCGGAGGGCGATGCGTTCCACTCGTTTGACAACATGAACGCAATAAATAACTTAGGTATTATTTCCAAATCCTGGCGTCCCAGGACCATCGTCAGCACCCGAGTGAGCGATTTGCCTTCCGTGAGCGCGACCGAACTGAAAAAGTCCACGACGGATGTGCTGGACTCGGTGGCGGTGCGGCAGCCGTCTGGGCCGCACGAAAAGCCGTGGAGGCTCAAGCTTGAGCAGGGTGGCCACGATCGTCGTGCTGGCCGGTGTGAATGGCGCAGGCAAGAACAGCATCCCCGGCGGGTTCACGCAGAAAGCCCTCAGATCCCACTTTAACCCCGACAACGTGGCGCGGGAGATTCGTTCGTTGCATCCCGGCATCGCCGAGGGACGCGACCAGCGCTTCGAAACAAAACCGGGCGGACGCACCCGACGCAAAATCAATCGGGCAGGTCACCGAATACTTCAAAGCGACGAGGTGAAGGAGGCTTAACGGTCGACCAGCAATTCCGCAATCTGCACGGCATTGAGGGCCGCGCCCTTGAGGAGCTGGTCGCCGCAGATCCAGAAGGCGAGGCCGTTATCCAGCGCGCAATCGAGGCGCAGGCGGCCGATCTCGCAATCATCCTTCCCGGCCACATGCAGCGGCACGGGGTAGCCGTGGCGCGACGGTTCGTCCACGACCTTCAGGCCCGGGGCGGACGCGAGCGCTTCGCGCGCGGCGGCGACCGAGACCGGACGCTCGAACTCGGCACTGACGGCCACGCTATGGGCGCGATAGACCGGAACACGCACGCAGGTGACCGAGGCGCGAAAATCCGGCAGGCCCATGATCTTGCGGCCCTCGTTTTCCATCTTCATCTCCTCCTTGGTGTAGCCGGATTCGAGGAAACCATCGACTTGGGGGATGACGTTGAAGGCGATCTGCCACGGGTAAACCGCCTTGGGCGCGTCTTCGCCGCGGGCCAACGATTCGACCTGGGCCTTGAGTTCCTCGATGGCCTTGGCCCCGGAACCGGATACGGCCTGGTAGCTGGAGGCCCAGACACGGCGGACTCCGAAGGCTTGATGCAAGGGCCAGAGGCCCATGAGCGTGATGGCCGTGGTGCAGTTCGGATTGGCGATGATACCGCGATGGGAGCGGGCGGCCTCCGGGTTGACCTCGGGCACGACGAGCGGAACCTGCGGATCGAGGCGGAAGGCCGACGAGTTGTCGATCACCACGGCCCCGGCCCGGACGGCGGACGGGGCGAATTCTTTCGAAATCCCGCCGCCCGCGCTCAAAAGCGCAAAGTCGACCCCGGCGAATGCGTCAGGTGTCAGTTCCTTGACCTCCACGGGCTGACCGCGGAATTCCAGCATTTTTCCGACGGAGCGCGCGGAGGCGAGGAGGGTGAGTTTTCCCACGGGAAAATTCCGCCGCTCGAGCACGCGCATCATTTCGATGCCGACGGCGCCGGTTGCACCCGCGATGGCCACATGGTAAGTCCTGCTCATTGGAGAACCCGCTAAAATAGCCAACAGACCAACCATGGCGATCAAGAAAGCTGCGACCAAGCCCGCCCCCGCCCCGCGACGCGTGGTGGTGGACGTGGCCACCCAGACCTTGCGGGTGGTCGAGGGGGCGAAGGTTCTCACGGAGTTTCCGATCTCGACCTCGCGCTTCGGGCTCGGGTCCGAGGAGGGCAGCTTCCGCACACCCACCGGACGCTTTGTCATTCGCGAGAAAATCGGCGACGGCGCCCCCGCTTGGAGCATCTTCCGCTCGCGGCTGCCGACCGGCGAAACCGCGCAGCCAGGCGGAGAGGAAGACCATGTGCTCAGCCGCGTTTTGACCCTCGACGGACTCGATCCGGAGAACGGCAACACCCTCGCTCGCTACGTTTACATCCACGGGACGAACCAGGAACATCTGATCGGTTCGCCGGCCAGCCATGGCTGCGTGCGCTTGCGCAACGAGGACATGATCGCCCTCCATGACATGGTGTCCGCCGGGACGCCGGTGACCATTGTGCCGCCGTTGGAGGGCTTTTCGCCCGACGGGCAGGCCTGAATTTTTCTGAGATTTTCGTTGTTCCCTGCGGCGGCTGTGTCAGATTCGACCCTTGCATCAATTGCATTGGAAGGGGGTGAACCTAGAAATGAACATCATTCGCATCATTGCCATCGTCGCCGTTGCAGCCGCTTCGCTCGGCCTCGGCGCCTGCGCCAGCAAGCCGAAACCGGCTCCGGCTCCCGTCAGCTACAGCAAGTAGTTTGACCTTACTCAAGGGGGGAATTTTCCCTTTCTGACCAAGTCGCGGATTAAAGCCCGCGGCTTGGTTTTTTTTGTCCGCGAGGGGGAACGCTGACGAACCGGTTGTCGCGCAAGGAAAAGCGCCACGGCAACTCCTGCGCGCGGGAAATCCCGATGCGTCCGTCGGCCACGACATCAACCGGACCGCCGGGCAGAAAGCATCGGCGATCGGAGACGCAGAAATCTCCTCCGTGGTCGCGTCCGGTCACCCCGAGAGCCGCTGCCAGCCGCCCCGGACCGCCGCAAAGCTCGCGGCCTTCTTTTCCTCCACGCCTCCTCCGCATGGTCGCCTCGCCCTGACGGGGTTCGATCGCGCGAAGCAGGACGAAGCCATCCGCCTCGCCCTTGACCAGCACATTGAGCATCCAGTGCATCCCATAGTTCAGGTAAACGTAGGCCGCGCCCGCGCGATGTCGGGCCACGAACTCGCGGGCCGACGGACGTGAGAACGTGTGGCAGGCAGGATCTCCCACGGCAGCGTAGGCCTCACATTCGACGACGATGCCGCTGCACCGACCCCAGACCAGTTCGCAACCGACCAGCGCCCGCGCGCACTCGACGGGTGGCTGGGTGAAAAACTCCCGCGGGATCACAGCGGGACCGGGTGGTCAACGAACTCCCACGGCAGGCGGAATTTTTTCGCCAGATGCGCGGCGAGCGCCTTCACGCCGAAGGTCTCGGTCGCGTAGTGGCCGGCGTAGATCACATTGATCCCGAGTTCCTCGGCCCGCACCCAGCTCCATTGAGGGCCTTCGCCGGTGATGAAAGTGTCCACGCCTGCGGCCGCGGCCTTCTCCACCATCTCGCCCGCTCCCCCGGTGACCACGCCGACCCGCTCGGGCTTGGCCGGCCCGGCGTCGCACATGAGCGGAGTGCGGCTGGTGGCGGTTGCCACGGCTCGCACCAACCCGGCCCGCGATCCGGGAAATGTTCCGACCCGGCCAAAGCCGAGAAAGGGCTTCAATCCGCGCAAGCCCACCGCCTTGGCCAGGAGCACATTGTTGCCGACGACGTCATGCGCATCGAGCGGCAGATGCGCGGCATAGACCGCCATGTCGGCGGCGCGCAGGACCTCCAGTTTTTCCCGCCAGACGCCCGCCACCATCTGCACGCCCGACCAGAACAAACCATGATGCACGATGAGCAAGGATCCGGCTCCCAAGGCCGCCGCCTCGCGCAGCGTCGGCAGGCCGGAGTCCACCGCGGCGAGCACGCGTTCGACCCGACCGCTGTTTTCGACCTGCAATCCGTTATGCGCCCCCGGGTAATCCTCGACCTCCGCCACACGGAGGTAGCGGCTGGCATAGTCGACGAGCGGAGGGAGCTTGGCCATGGATGCCATTGTTCCGTCCGGGGGTGGAAAATAAAGCCGCCATTTCGTCCCCCGGGGCGCCGCCGCAATCTTCTTCTATCCGCCGCTCCGCACCGATAGGGTCAGCGCCTATGCTCAAAGCCGGAATCGTCGGGATGCCCAATGTTGGCAAGTCCACCCTCTTCAACGCGGTCACCCGCACGCGCAAGGCCACCGCGGCCAACTTTCCCTTCTGCACGATCGAACCGAACGTCGGCATCGTCAGCGTCCCCGACGAACGTCTGGACCGCCTCTCGGCCCAGACAAAATCGGAAAAGATCGTTCCCACCGCGATTGAGTTCGTCGACATCGCCGGCCTGGTCAAGGGAGCCAGCGAGGGCGAAGGGCTGGGCAACCAGTTCCTCAGCCACATCCGCGAGGTCGACGCCATTGTCCAGGTCGTGCGCTGTTTCGAGAGCGAAGACATCCACCACGTTTCCGGCACGGTCGATCCGGTCCGCGACATCGAGATCATCACCACCGAACTCATCCTCGCCGATCTGGCCGGGGTGAAAAAACGCGCCGAACGCCTGGCCAAAGGCGCGCGCTCGGGCGACAAGACGGCCAAGGCCGAACTCGCCCTCTGCGAAAAAATCCTCCCGCACCTCGACGCCGGCAAGCCGGCCTCCACCGCCGAGTTGACCGACGACGAGCGCAAGCTCCTCCGCGAATTTTTTCTCCTCACGAGCAAACCGACCATCTTCGCCTGCAACGTGGGGGAAAACGAACTGGCCGGCGGCGACAACGCCCACATCCAGGCCGTCCGCGACTACGCCGCCGCGCACCACGGCAGCGAGGCGGTGGTCATCAGCGCACAGATCGAAAGCGAGCTGGCTGAACTGCCGCCGGAGGAGGCCCTGGAGTTCCTCGCCGGGCTCGGGGTGGCCGACAGCGGGGTCAGCTTGCTCATTCGCGCGGTCTATCATTTGCTCGGATTGCGCACGTATTTCACCACCGGACCGAAGGAAACCCGCGCCTGGACCATCCACGCCGGGGACAAAGCCCCCGCCGCGGCCGGCGTCATCCACAGCGACTTCGAGCGCGGCTTCATCGCCGCCCAGACCATCGCCTTCGAGGACCTCATGACCCTCGGCTCCGAGGCCAAGGCCCGGGAAGTCGGCAAGCTCCGGGTCGAAGGCAAGGAATACGTCGTGCAGGACGGTGACGTGATGGAGTTCCGGTTCAACGTGTGAGTCGGAACGCCACGGCCATCCGTTCGCAACCTTGCCGGTCCTGATTTGAGTGGTCATGGCTCCCCCCATTGACCAGATGATCGTGGAGCAAAGTGTGAAAACCCATGCCACACTGCCGGGGGATGTGTTTCTGCGCACCGCAGACTGCCTGCACCTGATCACCGCCCTGCACCACGGATTTTCAGTCATCCACACGCACGACGCCCACCAAATCAAAGCGGCACCTCCGCTGGGCCTGACGGCCGTGTCAGTCAGGTGAGGCTATTTTCCGTCCGCCGCGAGAAACTTGAAAGGCTCGGCCGTGACGAACTTGTCGGCTGCATCACCCGCGTAGACGGCACCGTCGCTGACCGTGAGTTTTCGCACCGGCTGGCCCTCGGCCAGATTCAGGCTGTCCAGATCGATCCAGAAAACATTCGGGCTGCGGGTGGACTCGAAAAAATAGCGGCGGGCGGCGTGGTCCGCCACCGTCCGCCAGAGGGTCGAGGCGATGTTCGGCTGGCCCGGCGTGGTGATCCCCAAAGGGACGGAGACGTTGCGAATGACGCTGAACGTGGCGGCCACGGCCTCGTCGGCCTGCGCGGTCTGGGTCACGGCGTTGATGTAAAATGAGGCGCGCACGAAACGGTCGGCTGCACGACCCGTCCCGGGCAGCATGACCGTGCCGCCGATTTGCTTCCAGTAGTCGTTGAGCGAAAGCTGCTGCTGGTAAGACGGCGAGTTGGTCATGATCTGGTATTCCCGCCCGTGGTGGATGACCAGTTTGCCGTCGAGGTATTCGAAGATGGCGGAGTCGCCGGTCGGGTCGGAGATGGCGAGGTGCACATTGCCCGCATGGCCGTCCGGCGTCATGACCGGCACAACCACGAACTTTTCCTGCTGCAGGGCCGCCACCGCCTCGGCCACGGTGGAAAAGTTATCCAGCACGTATTGCGTCCATGCCGAGATGCACATGCGCGGGCGGGCGTCCCCGGCCGCGACGGTTGGGTATTCGGACTCGGCGAGGTAAAGCAGATTGGCGACCAAACCCTTCTCGTTGATCCCGTCGGCCGTGGCCGCATCAAAGGCGGTGGTGATGACACTGCCGTGCTTGGCCGTCCATTCAACGGAGTTCGTGCCCGCCGCACCGTCACGCTTCACTCCTCGTGGCATGGCCCAAAGATTCGAGCCGATGGCCGCCATCCAGTCCATGCTGCGCCCGGTGATGACCGTATTCTCCGGGCCGAGGTAAACGGCGCGGGAACAGGCCGGGGACGTGGCGACGAGGAGCGAGGACAGCGCGATAACCAGAGCGAGGAGGAGGGGAGCGTTCTTCATGACGTGGTCAGGCTACGGCCTCGAACGATCAAGGTGGATACATTTTTGCGAACCATCTCGCGAGGCGGGGGTGTTTTGGAGTGCGGCGACTTGCAGCCGCTTTTCATCGAAGGGCAACGAACGCCCGGGCGGGCGCAGCGAAAGCGGCGTCTCCGCCACCGCACTCCAACGGCGGCGGCGTGCGTGGCGGCAAACAAAACCGCCGCGTGGTCAGGCCGTGCGGCAGAACTGCTCGATGCGGTCCAAACCGGTCTTGATCGTCTCCAGATCGGCGGCGTAGCTCAGGCGGATGGTGTTGTCATCGCCGAAGGCCACGCCGGGAACCACCGCGACTTCAGCTTTGCTCAGCAGGCGGTCGGCGAAGTTTGTCGAACTGAAGCCGAACTTCGAAATGTCGGCCAGGAGGTAGAACGCGCCGAGGGGCTTGACCGCCGAGATGTTCGGGATGGCGGTGATGCGCTCATACATGTATTCGCGGCGGATGTTGAATTCCTCGCGCATGTCGGCCACGCATTGCTGCGAGCCCTTGAGCGCGGCGACGGCGCCTTTTTGGGCGAAGGAGTTCGGCCCGGACGTGCTGTGGCTCTGCAGCGAATCGATGACCTTGGCGATTTCCTCGGGGGCGCCGAGGTAGCCGAGGCGCCATCCGGTCATGGCATAAGCCTTGCTGAAGCCGTTGACCGTGATGGTCAGGTCGTAGGCTTCCTTGGAGAGCGAGGCGGGGCTGATGTGGACGGCATCATCATAGATGAGCTTCTCATAGATTTCGTCGGAAAGGATGAAGATGTCCTCGGAGAGGGCGACCTCGACGAGGGCCTCGAGTTCCTCGCGGGTGTAAACCGAACCGGTCGGATTGCCCGGGCTGTTGAGGATGACCATTTTGGTCCGCGGGCTCATGGCCTTCTCGAACTCTTCGGCGGTCATCTTGTAGGAATTCTCCGCCTTGGTTTTGACGATGACCGGCTCTGCTCCGACCAAGCGGACCATGTCGGGATAGCTCAGCCAGTAAGGCGCGGGAATGACCACTTCGTCGCCGGGCTGGCAGCAGGCGAGGATGGCATTGTAGCAGGACTGCTTGGCGCCGTTGCTGACCACCACCTGACCGGGTTTGTAGTCGAGGCCGTTGTCGGCCGAAAATTTCTCGCTGATCGCCGTGCGCAACTCCGGCAGACCGGCGCTCGGGGTGTATTTGGTGAAGCCTTCCTGCAGCGCCTTGATTGCGGCCTCCTTGATGTGCTCAGGCGTGTCGAAATCGGGTTCGCCCGCGCCGAATCCGCAGACATCAAGCCCCTCGGCCCGCATGGCCTTGGCTTTGCTGTCGATGGCGAGGGTGAGGGAGGGACTGAGTTGGATGGCGTGGGAAGAGAGGTCCATGGATTTGTGGTGAAAAAGAGTGAACGAAGACCCTACGCAGCCGTTGCGCCCGATTCAACGTATCGTTTCAAAGAATTGTCCGCCACCCCGACCAGGGCAATCTCGTGGCGGGCGTTGTCGGCCGAGTCGGAGGCGTGGGCGGCGTTGACCATGATGCTTGACCCGAACTCCTTGCGAATGGTCCCCGGCGGGGCCTTGGCGGGATCGGTCGGCCCGAGAACGGCGCGGATCTTGGCCACGGCGTCCGGCCCCTCGAAGACGAGGGCGAGGATTTTTTGCGTTCCGGGCTTGGCGTGGTCCGCCGCGGGCACGACGGATGGACGCCCGCCGGACATGAACTCGACGATGTTTTCCCAATGCTCGCGTCCCGGCTCGGCTCCAAAGCGCTCGGTCAGCGCGTCGAGCACCGGACCGTAAAACTCCATGCCCTGAGCGACCGACATGTGATGAACCTTCATCGCAATGAGCGGCAGCCCGGTGCGGGCGAACACATCCATCACGGCCCCGGGGCGCGTGCCGGGGAAGCGGAAGTTGTCCGGCTTGACCAGCACGAGGGAACGCTCGGCGCCCGGCGCGACAGGACCGCCCAAGGCGGCATCAGGCACGGGCTGCGCGGCGGCAATTTCGGCGAGAAGCGCGGAAACATCGGCCCCGGCCGGCGGCGCGAAGACCATTCCCTCCCCCAACATGTCGGCGAGCGAACCCGGTTGCCCGGGAGCACCGACGGCTGCGGCCAGTTTGGCTGGCGCGTCATCGCCGGCAAAAACAAACACGCCCCAGCCACCGGGCTGCGGGCCGGACCCGAGGCCGGCGGCGGTTTTCGAGGCATCGCAGACGCCGGCCCAGACCAAGTCCAAACCCGTGCGGGCGGTCGCGCCGGATAAAACCCAGCCGGCCCAGCCGCGATGCAAAGCCGAAGGTGAGATCAACAAGAAGGAGGATTTCATAATGTGGAGGCGCGAGACCGCGCGGGCCGACGAACTTAGCGGCCTGACGCCAGCCCCGCAAGGCGCATCGCGCACGATCATGCAAACTATTAGCAGAACTTATCCTTGCTTGCGCCGCCACAATCGCGGAGAACTACGGGATGTTGCAGCGCCTTGATCACCTCGGGATCGCCGTCCGCTCGCTCGAGGAATCCATTCCATATTACGAGAAGGCCCTCGGGCTCAAATGCGAGCACACAGAGGAAGTTCCCAGCCAGAAAGTCCGCACGGCATTCTTCCACGTCGGCGAGGTTCACCTTGAGTTACTGGAGCCCACCTCGCCGGAAAGCCCCATCGCAAAATTCCTAGAGAAAAACCCGCATGGCGGCATCCACCACGTGGCCTTCGCCACCGATGACATCGAGGCGCAACTCGCCCAGGCCAGCGGGGCCGGGTGCCAGTTGATCCATGAAAAGCCTTTTGAAGGCGCGGCCGGCAAACTCGTCGCCTTCCTCCACCCGAAATCCACCCAGGGCGTGCTGACCGAATTCTGCGCGCCGCTTAATCCTTAAAAATTACCTCATGCCCATCGACGAAAAACTCCTCCACGATCTCGACGACCGCCGGGCCAAAATTCTCGTCAGCGGCTCGGCCGCCAAAGTCGAGCAGCGCCATGAGAAGGGCTTGCTGACCGCCCGCGAGCGCATCGACGCACTATTCCAACCGGACTCTTTCCAGGAATTCGGCATGTTTGCCGAGCACCAGTGCACGAATTTCGACATGGCGGACAAGAAGCTTCCGGCCGACGGCGTGGTCACCGGGGTGGGCATCATGGACGGACGCCCGATCGCGTCGTTCAGTCAGGATTTCCTCGTCGCCGGCGGCTCGCTCGGCCGGGTCCACGCGCAGAAGATTTGTGATTTGATGGACTTCGCCATGCGCTCGGGCGTGCCCATCGTGGCCTTCAATGATTCCGGCGGCGCGCGCATCCAGGAGGCTGTGCTCTCGCTCTCCGGTTATGGCCAGGTCTTTTTCCGCAACGTCCTTCTCTCCGGCGTCGTGCCCCAGATCGCGGTGATCTGCGGACCATGTGCCGGCGGCGCGGCCTACTCGCCGGCACTGATGGATTTTCTCATCATGACGAAGGACACCGCGAGCATGTTCATCTGCGGACCCGAGGTCATCAAGGCGGCCACCGGTCAGGTCACCACGATGGAGGAAATCGGCAGCGCCGCGGCCAACGCCACGATCAGCGGCAACGTGCAGTTCGTGGCCAACGATGATGCGCACGCCATCGAGATCGTCCGCAAGCTCCTCTCCTTCCTGCCCTCGAACAACCTCGTCGATCCGCCCCACCGCCCCACGCCCGAACTCGACCTGTCCGACGTCCCCGCCTTCGAGGAAATCATTCCCGACGACCCGAAGAAGCCCTTCGACATCCTCGACATCATCAGCGCGCTGGTTGATGACGCCGACTTTCTCCAGGTCCATCAGGAATGGGCCAAGAGCATCGTCGTCGGCTTCGCCCGCATTCAGGGGATCGTCACGGGCATCGTGGCCAACCAACCGATGGTTCGCTCCGGCACCCTCGACATCGACAGCTCGGACAAGGCTGCCCGCTTCATCCGTTTCTGCAACCTTTACAACATTCCCATCGTCACCCTGGTCGACGTTCCGGGATTCATGCCCGGCGTGGCTCAGGAGCAGGGCGGCATCATCCGCCACGGCGCGAAGATGCTTTTCGCCTACGCGGCGGCCACCGTGCCGAAGATCACCGTCATCCTGCGCAAGGCCTACGGCGGCGCCTACCTCGCCATGTGCAGCCGCGACCTCGGGGCCGACCTAGTCTTCGCCTGGCCCACGGCCGAAATCGCCGTGATGGGCGCGGAAGGCGCGGTCAAGATTGTCTTCCGCCGCGAGATCAAGGAGGCCGAGGACCCGAAAAAGGAGGAAGCCCGGCTGGTCAAAAAATACCGCGAGGAGTTCGCCTCGCCCTACCAGGCGGCGGCCAACGCCCAGATCACCGATGTCATCCGCCCGGCCCGCACCCGCGCCGCCGTGGCCATGGCCCTGCGCAACACCCTCTCGAAACGCGAAACCCGCCCGCCGAAGAAACACGGCAACATCCCGCTTTAATCCGCTCCCATGAAAAAACTCCGCGTCACCGTTGATGGAAAAGCCTACGAGGTTCTGGTCGAAATTCTCGATCAGGAGGAATCCCCGGCCGACAAACGCCGGGCGGCTTGGGTCGCCCCCGCCACCGTGGCCTCCGCGCAGGTCGCCGCCCCGGTGGTCGCAAAGCCCGCACACGCCTCCTCAGCCGCCGCCCCGGGGGATGTGCCCAGCCCGCTGGCCGGCAAGGTTGTTTCGATCGATGTCCAACTCGGACAAAAAGTCGAAGCCAACCAGCAACTCATCACCCTCGAGGCGATGAAGATGAACACCTACATCTTCGCCCCCAACGCCGGAACCGTGGAGACCATCCTCGTCAAGGAAGGCGACCCGGTCGAGGAAGGGCAGAGCTTGATCAAGTTGTCCTGAGGTCCGCATGACCCCGAACGTTCTCATCCTTGCTTCCTCGCTGCCGGACGCCCCCACGTTCGCGGACAACCTGCAGTATCAGATCGCCGGCCTGCTCGTGGTCCTGACCACGCTTGGAGGCTTAGCCCTGATTGTCTGGATGGCCGGCAAAATCTTCATCCTCCGCGATCAGCGCGCGAGGGTGGCCGCCGCAACCGAGGTCGTCGCCGCCGAGGTGGAGCCGATTCCCGGGGCGGTCCATGCGGTCATCGCCGCCGCCGTGGCCACCGTGCTGGCCGAGCGGCAGTTTGTCATCCATGGGGTGCGCACGGCGGATCCCCGCGCCAACATGGCCTGGGGTGCCGAGGGGCGTCGCAGCATTTACGCCTCGAAGAACCTCCGCTAGCCCATGCTCTTCGACATCCTGCGCGACTTCACCAGCTTCTTCCAGCTGACCGCCTTCGGCCTGGTCACCTGGCGCATGGTCGTCATGTGGGGCGTTTGCGTCCTCCTTTTTTATCTCGCCGTGCGCAAGGGCTTCGAGCCCCTGCTCCTCATCCCCATCGCTTTCGGCGCCTTCCTGGCCAACCTGCCGACCGAGGGGCTGATCACCACGGTTCAGAACGCCGCGGGCCAACTTGACACCGGCGTGCTCTCCGTGACCTTCACTCCCGATGCCCACGGCTATCGCATCGAGCACATAACCGGCGGCCTCTACGACTTCATCGCGCAGGGGATCAAGTTGGAGATTTTCCCGCCGCTCATCTTTCTCGGCGTCGGGGCCCTGACCGATTTCGGCCCGCTCATCGCCAACCCGCGCACCCTCCTTCTCGGAGCCGCCGCCCAAGTGGGCGTGCTCGTGACTTTCATCGGGGCCAACTTCCTCGGCTTCACCTCGGCCCAAGCCGCCTCCATCGGCATCATTGGCGGGGCCGACGGCCCGACCGCCATCTTTGTCGCAACCAAACTCGCGCCCGAACTCCTCGGCGCCATCGCCGTCGCCGCCTACACCTACATGGCGCTGGTGCCACTCATTCAGCCACCCATCATGCGCGCGCTGACCACGAAGAAAGAGCGCCTCATCCGCATGAAATCCCTCCGCCCGGTTTCCCGGGCCGAGAAACTCACCTTCGCCCTCCTCGTCACGGTCATCACCATCCTGCTCGTGCCCGCCGTGGCCCCGCTCATCGGCATGCTCATGCTCGGCAATTTCCTCCGCGAGTGCGGCGTGACCGACCGGCTGCTCAAGGCCTCCCAAAACGAGATCATCAACGTCGTGACCATTTTCCTCGGCACCAGCGTGGGCATCACCATGTCGGGCGAAACTTTCCTGCGCTCGCAAACCCTCATGATCATCGGCCTCGGCGTCATCGCCTTCGGCTTCGGCACAGCTGGAGGAGTGCTGGCCGCCAAGATCATCAACCTCTTCGACCGCCACAACCCGATCAATCCCCTCATCGGCTCGGCCGGCGTCAGCGCCGTGCCCATGGCCGCCCGCGTCTCCCACGTCGAGGGCCAGCGAGCCGACCAGACCAACTACCTCCTGATGCACGCCATGGGCCCCAATGTCGCCGGCGTCATCGGCACGGCCGTCATCGCCGGCTACTACATCGCGACCCTCTCGCGGTAAATGGAGGACGCCCCCGCCATCCGCATCCGGGATTGGCGCGGCTGGACGCTCCACGAGGGCGAAACGCTCGGCTCGACCAACGACTACGCCCGCGACCTTGACCCGTGGCATGCCGTGCGGGTTCAGCAGCAAACCGGTGCCCGCGGACGCCACGGCCGCCGTTGGAGTTCGGATCCGGGCGGCCTTTGGTTCTCGGTCGTCCTGCCGCTCGATCCGCCGGGTGCAGGCTGGGCCGCCTTCCCCCTCGTCGCCGGCCTGGCCGTGGTCTCCACCCTCCGTGGCCTCGGACTCCGCGCGGCTCGCCTGCGCTGGCCCAACGATGTGCTCGTCGGACCGCGCAAGATCTGCGGCATCCTGATGGAAAAATTCGCTCCTGACCGCGTGGTCGTCGGCCTCGGTCTGAACATCACGAACAACCCGGCGGCTGCGGATTCCTCCCTCGCGTCCATCGCCACCTCGCTGGCCGAGGAACTGCCGCTCGCACCGCCGGCCGATGACATTTACCATGAGCTCCTCACCGCCCTGCGCGTCCTCCATGGCCGCGTGGCCGAGGACGGCTTCGCCTCACTGGCCGACGAGATCAACCATCACTGGGGCGGAACAAGGGAGGTGGAAATCACCTTGGCCGACGAAACCGTGCGCGGCCGCTTCCTTGGCATTGATTCGCGCGGCGACCTGCTGGTCGAGACGGCCGGAAAATCCCTGAGTTGCTCCGCCCCGCACGTCCGGCTCATGCGCGAAATTTGAGCCGGAACTTTTTGCTGGAGGGCGAGCGGCCTCGCAAGCCCCAGGTCACAGTCTCAGGCGCCAACTTCCAAGCCTCGCAACTCGAGAAACCGCCGCAGCACATCCTCGATCAAATTGCTCGGGCACGAAGCCCCCGCCGTGATCCCGAGGCGCACCGGTCCCGACGGCATCCAGCCGGTCGAAACAATCTCCACCTGCGCCGAAGTGTCGAAATGATGGATGCGATCCACCGTTTCGAGGCAGCCCGCGTTGCGGACAAAATAGGTCGGCACCTTGGCCCGCCCCATGTCGGCCAGGTGCGTGGTGTTCGAGCTGTTGTATCCGCCAATCACGAGCATGAGATCGGGTGGCTGCCGGAGAAGATCGATGAGCGCATCCTGCCGCTCCTGCGTGGCTCCGCAAATGGTGTCGAAGACGCGAAAGTTTTCCGCCGCGCCATCCCGTGCTACCACCGCCTCGCGCACCCGCCGCTGCACTTCTTCGGTTTCCGAACGCAACATGGTCGTCTGGTTGGCCACCCCGACCTTGTGCAAATGCTGCGCGGGATCAAAACCCGGGGAGCACGCCCCGGAAAACTTGCGCAAAAGCTCCTCGCGGTCGCCGCCCTGACGGATGAAATCACAAACCAGATCCGTCTCGGCCAGATCGTAGACAACCAGGAAATGCCCCGGCCCCTCGGCCGAGCGCGCCCGCGAACTGGTCGCCCGCGTCTCCTCGTGATCGGCCTTGCCATGAATGATCGAGGTCACGCCGTCGTTGGCGTATTGGCGCACCCGCTTCCACACACTCATCACGTCCCCACAGGTGGTGTCCACCACCTGGCAGCCGATCGCCTTGATGCGCTCCTGCACGGACACCTCCGCGCCGAATGCCGGAATAATGACCACATCATCGGGCTTCAACCCGCTCAAGTCCGGCGTCCGGGCCAGCCCCGTCAGGTTGCCGATCCCCATCGAAGCCAGTTGCGCGTTGACCTCGGGGTTGTGGATGATTTCACCCACGAGGAAAAGTCTGCGGTCGGCGAAAACCTTGCGCGCCGCGTAGGCCAGGTCGATGGCCCGCTCGACCCCGTAGCAAAAGCCGAACTGCTTGGCCAAACGGACCGCCACATCCCCGAACTGCGCCACGCCCCCCGCCGCACGCAAACGCTCGACCAAAGAACTGTGGTAATGCGACTCCACCACCGCCTGCACGGCCTCCATCACCTCGGGCGTGCGCACATTGACCCGCTTGGCGGGAGCGTGGGTAGAAGCGGACATGACGACGGCAATGTAGCGGCTATTGCCACATCGGCCAACGAGGAAGGTGCGGCGCCTCGACCCAAGGCCCAACAAGCGAGGGCCGTGGTCAGTAATAGATGCAGTTGATCGCGCCGGTGGAGGGGTCCACGAAAAACATTCGGCCCGTGGACGTGATACCAGCCTGGTCGCCCTTCCAATTGCCGTAGGCGGCGATCACGGCGGTGCGCCATTGACCCCCGCTGTAGTAGAATACGCGCAGTTTGTTTCCCGACCCGACCCCGTCGCGGCAAAGCACCCAGTGGCTACTCGTCGCCACCCAAGTCGGACTACCGGGCCACACTTTACCCGGATGCAGGGAGCCGCTGCCACCCTTGAGCGATGTCCAGCCCAGGGCCCGATCGGTCGTGCCGTAGTAGAAGTAGCGATACCCTGCGTCATACCCGTAGGAAGAACGCGCATCACCCACCACCGCGCCAATGGTGCCTCCCCCAGGAATGGCTCTGGTCAGCCACGACGAACCGCTCAAGTAGCGCTCAACCAGAGAGCCGTCGCTCTTCCAGCCGACCTGCGAACGGTTCCCGTCCACCCCCGAGTAGGCGACGGCGCCGCCATTCGGCGCGGACGTCTCAGTCCAAGCGGAGCCGGACCAGAAGACCACCGCGTCCGTGCCATCACTCTTACGGGTCCAGACAACATGCTTGTTGGTGTCCACCAGGTGCACCCTGGCGAACGGCCCGGGGCGCAGCATCGCGTTGCGCCAGACGCCGCTGCTGTAGTAGGTAGCGTAAAGCTTTGCATCGGTGCCGATGTAATAAACAATGTTCCAAGTGGAATCGGCCGCCAGCCCCTTGGCCCGATCTGCTTTGGCGGATGCGGTGAAAACCAAGTGCTGCCAAGCGCTGCTGGACCAATACGTCAGCTGAAGCTGATCTGCATTGTTTACGGTCCACGCCCCCATCCCGTCCCACATGAGGGCGAGCGGCGAATTCGTTGCGGCGGTGCGCCCAAGACTGGCTGTCTTCCAGCCTTTCACATATTTGGTGGCGTCGTTGGGGTAAACATCTTCGGAGTCGGCCACCCCGTCGCCATCGGCATCACCCGTCTGGGTGATCGTATGGGTGCGGGTGAGCCCGCCGCCGTTGAACGTGATGACCGCCGTGCGATTGGTGATGCTGGGATTTGCGGCCACGCCGTAGGTGAATGCTTGGTTGCCCGTTTGGATGGCGAACTCGCTGGTCGTGATCCAGCCCGCGTTCACGCTCCAACTCCATGAGATGTTTGAAGTCACACTGAACGAGTGGGTCGCGCCGCCCCCGGCCACGGTCTGCGCGCTGGGACTCACCTCAAGCGTTGCACCCGTCTGCGTGATCGTATGGGTGCGGGTGAGCCCGCCGCTGTTGAACGTGATGACCGCCGTGCGATTGGTGCTGCCGGGATTAGCTGCCACGGCATATGTGAATGTCTGGTTGCCCGTCTGGCTGGCGGACTCGCTGGTCGTGACCCAACCCGCGTTCACGCTCCAACTCCAAGAGGTGTTTGAAGTCACACTGAACGAGTGGGTCGCGCCGCCCCCGGCCACGGTCTGCGCGCTCGGATTCACCTCAAGTGTTGGCTCCACGCCAGCCTGGGTGATCGTGTGGGTGCCGGTGATTCCTGAGGTGCCCGTCACCACGGTGATCACCGCAGTGCGACTGGCTGTGCCAGGATTCGGCGCTACATTGTAAGTGAAGGTCTGGTTGCCAGACTGGACATTGTCCTCACTGCTCGTCACCCAATTCACGCCGCAGGACCAATACCATTGAACACCTGAAGTTATGGTGAATGAGTGCGTCGCGCCTGCCCTAACCACGCTCTGGCTGGTAGGGGAAAGGCTCAGGCTGTCCGTGTAAAGTTGGGAAATCCGCACCCGATAGGGGCCTGTCCCTGGGTGGGGGGAGGAACTTCTATTAGAGACGCGGAGGTAGTAGGTTCCGGGGTTGACGAAGTAGCTCCAATCCAAGACCGTGCCGCCTGCCAGCGTCGTTTCACCATAAGAGTCCAGCTTGACCAGCGCGGCTACGGTTCCATAAGTCGAAGACCCGTCATCAGTGCGTTGCACACTCAGGCGATCGAAGCGGGTGAAGACGACCCGGAAATAGTCCCAATCCCCCACTGTTTCGATGTTTCCTACCAGGGTTGAATTTGGCCCCGCAAATGTGGCCGTGGCGGCGGTGTTCCCATGGTCATCCGCCGCGTGCGCGGGGTTCATCGAGCCAACGAACAAAGCCATGGCAACGAGGCAAGCAGAGCCAAGGACAGACGAGTGAAGGGAGAGACGGGTCGCTCCAGCCGCCCTAGGCCGGTGCCCCAGTGCCCTTCGCACCCAAACACAAAAGCGGCCGACCATGGCTTGATTGTTCGTGAAACGGTGCAACAGCGCTTTACAGGCATTCACGATCCTGGACCGTGCCCCCCCCCCCGTATGGTCGACAAGGAAATTCGCAGCAACCAGCGAACGCCTGACGCGCCCGCAACTTTTCCTCTTCCGGCCGCGTTTCTTCGGTGTAAATTCATCCGCATGTCGCGCGTCAAAATCGATCCAGCCCTGCATCAGGGCAAGAAGCCCGATTGGATCAAGGTCCGGCTGCCGTCGAATCCGGTGTTCTTTTCGACCAAGGCGCTCGTCTCGGATCTGCGCCTGCACACCGTCTGCGAAAGCGCGCAGTGCCCGAACCGCTGGGAGTGTTGGAGCCAGGGGACGGCGACTTTCATGATCGCCGGCGACCGTTGCACCCGGGCCTGTGGGTTCTGCGCGGTGACCACGGCCAAACCGTTCGCCCTCGAGGAAGACGAACCGCAGCGGGTGGCCGAGGCCGTGGGGCGGATGAAGCTCAAGCACGTCGTCATCACCGCCGTGGCGCGCGACGACATGCCGGACGGCGGCGCGCTCCACTTTGCCCGCACGATTGAGGCGATCCGCCAGCGCGATCCCGCGGTCGTGATCGAAATCCTCACCCCGGACTTCAACGGCAAGGAAGAATCCCTCCGCACGGTGCTGGCCGCCGCGCCGCATGTCTTCAACCACAACCTTGAGACGGTCGAGCGCCTGTCTCCCGTCGTCCGCTCCCGTGCCAAATACCGGCTGTCCCTCGACGTGCTCAAGCGGGCCAAGCAAATCCGCCCGGAGTCCGCGACGAAAAGCGGGATCATGCTCGGCCTCGGTGAGACGGAGACGGAAATTTTCCAGACGATGGACGACCTGCGCGAGCACGATGTGGAAGTTCTGACCCTCGGCCAATACCTGCGCCCCAGCCCGCAGCACCTGCCGGTGGTCGAATACATCACCCCGGAGGCTTTCGACCTCTACGGCGAGATCGGGCGGAAGAAGGGTTTCACCCACGTGGCCAGCGGACCGCTCGTGCGCAGCTCCTACCACGCCGCGGATTTCAATCCGCTCGGCCCAGCCGCGGAGGGCTGACGCCATGACCGCGCGCGGGCGCACCATTGTCATCACCGGCGTGACGCGCGGGTGCGGACGTGCCTTGTGCGAGTTTTATCTGGCCGCCGGCTACCGCGTGGCCGGGTGTGCACGGTCGGCCGAGGCGATCAAGGAACTTCGCCAGGCGCACGGACCGCTCCACGATTTCGCCGTGGTTGATGTGGCCGACAATGCCGCCGTGCGCGTCTGGGCGTGCCATTTGCTCGGCCACTTCGGCGCCCCTGATTTGCTGATCAATAATGCCGCGGTCATCGCCGCGAATGCCCCGCTCTGGGACATCCCGGCAGCGGAGTTTGATCAGGTCATCGATGTGAACATCAAGGGCACAGCCCACGTGCTGAGGCATTTTTTGCCCGCCATGATTCATCGCGGCTGCGGCGTGGTGGTCAACTTCAGCTCCGGTTGGGGCCGTTCCACTTCCCCGGAGGTCAGCGCGTATTGCGCGAGCAAGTGGGCCATCGAGGGGCTGACGCAGGCTATCGCGCAGGAACTTCCCGCCGGACTGGCCGCCGTCGCACTCAATCCGGGAGTCATCAACACCGAGATGCTCCAGGCATGCTTCGGCCGGGAAACGGCCGCGGCCTATCCGACCCCCGAAATCTGGGCCCGCGCCGCCGGGCCTTTCCTGCTCGGCCTCGGCGCGAACGACAACGGCCGGGCGCTGACCGTGCCGGGGATTCCGGTCGACTGAATAAGCTCAACACGGCACGTTCTCGGCCCGCGGACAATGCGAGGCGGTCAGATCGAGTTCCCCGGCCGCGGGGAACACGGCGGGCACAAGGAGCGCCTCATGCAGCCGGCCGAGATAGTGTCCGCGCCGCACTTCCACCGCGCCGAACATGGAGAGGTGTTCGGTGACCCATTGGATGTCGAGCAGAAGGAATCCGCCGCGGCGCAAAGCCGTGACGAGCGCCTGCAACGCCGTCTTCGAGGCCTCGCTGACCCGCGAAAACATGGACTCGCCGAAAAAGGCGCCGCCCAGTTGCACCCCGTAAAGGCCGCCGACCAGCCGGTCGTCCTGCCAGACCTCGACGCTGTGCGCGGCACCGCCTGCGTGCAGCTCGGCATAAACCCGCGCGATGGCCGGGTCGATCCACGTTTCCGGCCGGTCGGCACAGCCCGCCACGACCTCGCCGAAAGCACGGTTGACCGTGAGGCGAAACCCCAACCTCGGCTGCGTCCGCCGGAAGCCACGAGGCAGGCGGAAATCCTCGAGGGGAAGAATTCCCCGCGGATCGGGGGAAAACCAGCGCAGGCGTCCGTCTCCGCAGGCCATGGGAAAGAAGCCGTCGCGGTAGGCCCGCAGCACGGAAACCGCGGTCAAACGCTCGGGAAGGAAGGACTGGGAAACCAGATCGGCCATGGCCACGTATCATTTGACGCAAGCGGAGCCTCGGCGCAACCCGGACATTACGCGGTTGCTCCGTTGCCCCACCCGGCTTATCTAAGAGGGCCAGCCATCGACCATGAGTTCCGACCCATCCGCACCCAAAACGCCGAACAAAGTGGAAGGCGTCAAAGAAGCCAGCCACTTCCTCCGCGGCACCCTCGCGGCCAGCCTTGAAGACCGCTCGACCGGCGCGATCGCCGACGACGACACGACCATTTCCAAATTCCACGGGATCTATCAACAGGACCACCGCGATCAGCGCATCGAACGCAAGAAGGCCGGGCAGGAAAAAGCCTTCATTTTCATGATCCGCATCCGCGTGCCGGGCGGTGTCTGCACGCCGGAGCAGTGGCTCAAGATTGACGCGCTGGCCGACCGCTACGGCAGCCACACGCTCAAGCTAACCACGCGGCAGGCCTTCCAGTTGCATTTCATCACGAAGGATGTGCTCAAGACGACCATGCAGGGGATCAATGATGCCCTGATGGATTGCATCGCGGCCTGCGGCGACGTGAACCGCAATGTCATGTGCAACCCGAACCCGTGGCAGTCTGCCCTGCATGGACCGACTCTGGAGGACGCCCGCGCGGTCAGCGCCCACCTGACGCCGAGCACCCGCGCCTACCACGAGATCTGGCTCGACGGCGAAAAAGTTTCGGAAGACGCCGAGGAGGAGCCGATCTATGGGAAGACGTATCTGCCGCGCAAGTTCAAGATCGGGTTCGCCGTGCCCCCGAGCAACGACATCGACGTCTGGACGCAGGATCTCGGGTTCATCGCCATCGGCGAGGGTGACGCGCTGGTCGGCTACAATGTCACGGTCGGCGGGGGCCTCGGCATGTCGCACGGCGACACCAAGACCTACCCGCGGCTGGCCAACATGCTGGGTTACTGCTCCCGCGATCAGGTGGTCGACGTGGCGGAGAAGGTCCTCACCGTGCAACGCGATTTCGGCGACCGCACGAACCGCAAACACGCCCGGCTCAAATACACCATCGAGGACCGCGGCATCGATTGGTTCCGCGGCGAGGTCGAACAACGCCTCGGCTACAAACTCGGCGAACCCCGGCCGTTCCAGTTCGACAGCTCCGGCGACCGCTACGGGTGGACCCGCGGGACGGACGGGCGCTGGCACTACACCCTCTTCGTCCAGAACGGCCGGCTGCGTGACACCGACGAACTTCCAGCCAAAGCCGGTCTACGCGAAATCGCCAAGATCCACACCGGCGACTTCCGCCTGACGGCGAACCAGAACCTCGTCATCGGCAGCGTGACCGACGAGCAGAAGCCCCGCATCGAGGCGCTTCTCGCGGAATACAAACTCGACCACCCCGAGCGCCTGACCGGTCTGCGTCTCAACTCCATGGCCTGCGTGGCCCTGCCGACCTGCGGACTCTCCCTGGCCGAAAGCGAGCGCTATCTGCCCTCCCTCATCACCGAACTCGACGAGGTCATCGAGGAATGCGGACTGCGCGAGGATGCCATCATCGTCCGCATGACCGGCTGCCCGAACGGCTGCGCACGCCCGTATCTCGGCGAGATCGGCTTCGTCGGCCGCGCACCGGGCAAATACAACATTTACCTCGGTGCGGCGTTTGATGGTTCGCGACTGAACAAACTCTACAAGCCGTCCGTCCAAGCGGACAAGATCGTCGAGGAACTCGCCCCGATCATCCGCCGCTACGCGACCGAGCGCGAAGAAGGCGAACGCTTCGGCGACTTCACCATCCGCGCGGGCTACGTCAAAGCCACGACCGAAGGCCGGCTGTTTCACGAAGAAATCATGGCCTGAGGGCAAGACGCGAAACTCCATGGATGATTTCAAGTTCAACGCCGACGGGCTCATTCCGGTCATCGTGCAGGAGGCCACCGGGACCACGCCTCCGCGTGGACGAGTGCTCATGATGGCGTGGATGAACCGCGAGGCCTTCGAGCGCACCTTGGCGACGGGAAAGATGCATTATTGGAGCCGCTCGCGCGGCAAGCTCTGGTTCAAGGGGGAATCAAGCGGACACACCCAGGAGGTCGTGCGCTGGTTTGTCGACTGCGACAAGGACACGCTGCTCTTCGAGGTGAACCAAACCTCCGGCGCCTGCCACACGGGCTATGAAAGTTGCTTCTTCCAAGGCCACGACCCGGCGGGGCACCCGCTGGCCATCACCGAGCAACCGATTTTCGACGCCGGCAAGGTCTACTCCAAGGTGTAGCGGCGGTCTTATGACCGCCGGTGCATTTCCATCCGACGACGCCGGCTTTCGCGGACTGGCACTGCGCCTCGGCCCTGAGCTCTTTCGACGGCGCCTGCACCGTCAGGCCAATCTTGGCGCCCGCCTGCTCCACCAAGGCGAGGGCCCGCTCATCGTCGAGCGCATCATCCCGGTCGACCGTTTGCTCGAGATCTTTTTCCGCGCCACCGGCCTGCACGAACGCGGGCGAGCCAACTGCCTCGACATCAAAGTCGTGACCCGTGAGCAACCGCTGGCCGCGCTGCCGCAAGCCTTCGACGGTTTTCGACTCCTCCATCTGACCGATCTTCATCTCGATCTCGTGCCGGGCTTTGCCGACCGGCTGATCGCCCGGATCAAGGAAACGCCGCACGACCTCGCGGTCATCACGGGGGATTTTGCCGATCATCCGGGCGGATACTTCCACGATTGTCTCGACGATCTCGCCCGCATCGCCGCGGAGCTCGGACCGGACACGCTGGCCATCCTCGGCAACCACGACATCCTCGAAATCGTGCCCCACCTCGAAGGATCCGGCCTGCGGGTGCTGCTCAACGAGAATGTCGCACTCGAACGCGGTGGGGCGCGGCTCTGGTTTGCGGGGATCGACGACCCGCACTTTTACCGCACGCACGATCTCGGGGCGGCACGGCGCGACATTCCGGCGGACGCCTGTTCCGTGCTGCTTTCGCACAGCCCGGAGACCTACGACGAGGCAAGCCGGCACGGATTCAGTTTCATGCTCAGCGGACACACCCACGGCGGCCAGATCTGCCTGCCGGGCGGATACGCCATCGTGCGCAACGGCCGTTGTCCGACCGCCGTGTTCCGCGGCGCCTGGTCGCACCACGGACTGCGCGGTTACACGTCGAACGGCACGGGGTCCTGCGGCGTGGCTGCCAGGTTCAACTGCCCGGCGGAAATGACCGTGCACGTGCTGCGCACGGCGTGAGGCTCAAACTTTGGCACCGAGGGCCTCGAGCAACCGCGCGTGGATGTTGTCGAAGCCTCCGTTGCTGAAAACAACAATAACATCACCCGCTCCGGCCAAGGCGCGGGCGCGTTCAATGATGGCCGCCGTATTCGGTTCGTAAAAAGCTTCCTGACCGCCGTGACGCAGATCGGACACGACACGGGCCGGATCGAGCCGATCCTTTTCGGGCAGTTGGTCCATGCGCGCGACCTGCGCGAGAATGACCCCAGAGGCCCCGGCGAAAGCTTTGGGCAAGACCTCCTGGAAAACGGCGCGGCGGGTGGTGTTCGAGCGTGGCTCGAAAATCGCCCAGAGCTTGGCTCCGGGATACTTGACCCGCAGACCGGCCAGGGTTTGGGCGATGGCGGTGGGATGATGCCCGAAATCGTCCACCACCGTGACCCCGCCGGCCTCTCCCCGGACTTCCTGACGTCGGCGTATGCCGGTGAAGGTCTGCAAGGCCCGCCGGATTTCGGCGGCCGGGACGCCGTAAAAGTGCGCCGCCGAGACCGCCATGGCGGCGTTGCGGACATTGAACTCGCCGATCAGGGGAATCTCGAAGCGCTCGCCGAAGAGGCTGAAGGCCGAGGTTTCGCGGCCGAGGTCGAGGTCGCGGATCTGCTGGCCCGCGTTGGGTGAGAAACCGACTTCGAGGAGCGGGGCGGGACAAGTTGCGGCCAGAGCCCGGCAATTCGGGTCATCGGCGTTGAGGAGGACCATGCCTTCGCTTGGCACGATTTGGAGCAAGCGACGGAAGCTCGTCATGACGTCCTCGAGATCGCGGAAGATGTCGGCGTGATCGAACTCGATGTTGTTCACGATGAGCAACTCCGGGAGGTAGTGGACAAATTTCGAGCGCTTGTCGAAAAACGCCGTGTCGTATTCGTCGCCCTCGAGGATGAAATACTTTGAATCCCCCAGGCGACAACCCTGCCCGAGATTGTTCGGGATCCCGCCGATGAGCCAGGAGGGAGCGCGGCCGGATGACTCGAAAATCCATGCGAGCATCGATGTCGTGGTCGTCTTCCCATGCGTGCCGGTCACGACCATGTTGTGCCGCCCGCGGAGGAAAAAAATCTTCAGGGCCTCCGGCAGCGAATAGTAGAGCAGCTTGCGGTTGAGGACCGCCTCGACCTCCGGATTACCCCGGCGCATGGCGTTGCCGATGACGACGAAATCCGCGTCCGCCGGAATGTTCTCCGGACGGTAACCCGCCGTGGTCTTGATCCCCCGGCCCTCGAGGAAGGTGGACATGGGCGGATAAACATTCTCATCCGATCCGGTCACCTCAACCCCGCGGTCACTCAGGCCCGCGGCCAGCGAGCCCATGGCGGTGCCGCAGATGCCGGTGAAGTGCACCTTGCGCAAACCCGCTGCGTGGGCCGTGGCCATCAATAGACGTCCTTGCGGTAGCGTTTGGACTTCTTCAACTCCTCCACGTAAGCCTCCGTCTCCTCGGGCGACTTTCCGCCCTGCTCGGCCACGATACGGTGCAGGGCCTGATCCACATCCTTGGCCATGCGCGAGGCGTCACCGCAGACGTAGAAAAACGCGCCATCCTGCAGCCAGCGCCAAATTTCCGCGGCGTTCTCGATCATGCGCTGCTGGACGTAGACTTTCTCGGCCTGGTCGCGGGAAAAAGCCGTGTCGAGCCGGTGGAGCACGCCGACCTGCTGCCAGCGGAGCATTTCCTCTTCGTAAAGAAAGTCGGTCGCACGATTGCGGTCGCCGAAAAACAACCAACTCGGCCCGGTCGCCCCGGTGGCCTCACGATCCTGCAGGAAAGCGCGGAACGGCGCGATGCCGGTGCCCGGGCCGACCATGATGATGGGCGCGGACAAATCCTCCGGCGGACGAAAATGTTTGGCCGAGTGAATGAAGACCGGCACGTCGGCGCCCGACGCACGATCGGCCAGAAAGGTCGAGCAGACCCCCTGCCGTCGGCGACCGTGGGATTCGTAGCGAACGATGGCGACGGTCAGATGGATCTCTTCCGGATAGGACCGGGACGAGCTGGCGATGGAATAAAGCCGGGGCTGCAGCTTGCGCAGCACCTTGACCAATTCCTGCGCGGTGAACTTCGCCGCCGGGTAGGCCTGCAGGATGTCGATCACCTCGCGGCCGTCGATCCAATCCTCCATGACCGACTTGGCTTCCGGATCGACCAACTCGACCAACTCCTCGGCCGTGGGGCATTTCTCGAGAATAGCCGCCAACAACTGCCGCGAGGGCTCGCGCAAAGTGACCTGACGGGTGAGGACATCGCGCAAGACGGCCGGCTCGGGCACCTCGACGAGTTCGTCGCCGGTCAGCCCCGCCGATGACAGCACCTCGACCACCTCCGCGGGATCGTTGGCGGGGAAAACACCGAGGGAATCCCCGCTCTCATAGACCAGGCCCGAACCGCCGAGCGCGACCTCGAAATGCAGCGTCTCCTTGCCCGAACCTCCCCGCGTCAACGGGCGGACCTGGGTCAAACGCGCCGGAAACGGATTCTTGCGGGAGTAGGGGGACGACGCAGACGACATGATCCGGCATTATGGCCGTCCGGCCCCGGATTGCACGCCTCAAACCGCCCGGCCGAGCAAGCGGGCGACGACAGTCTGGTCGCTCAAAACGCCGAGCAGACGGCCTGTTTGCCCATCACGCACCTCGGCCACCGGAGTGGGTGAGCGGCGCAGTCCGGCAAGGGCTTTCCATGCCGGCAGATCCGGCGGAAAAGACAGCAGCGGACGGGCAAAGGACTGTGCCCGGGCCGAATGCGCGCCGGACAGCGCCGCCGCGCCGCAGGACATGGCACCCAGGGGCTGACCATCGGCCCCGATGACCAGAACGTGTCTCGCCTCCTCCAACTGCCGGTCGGCCAGCATCTGGCCGAGGGTGACATCGGCATCGGCCCGCGGAAAATCCTCCACCGGCAGGGCCAGGTTGCCCGCGGTCAGGTGCCGGAAGTCGAGCACACTTCGCAGCATCGACTGCTCCAAGGGCGAGATCCCCGCGGTCTTCGCAGCCAAGTCCAGCAACTCCTCGCCCGCCGGCAACTGCGGCAGCGGGTCGGGTTTGACCCGGCGCAAGAGGCCGGCCACCGGACGGGCCAGCGGCGCCCAGAACGAACCGGCCAGGCGGACCATCCACCACCAACGTCCGAGCACGAAGAAGGGCATGCGCCGGAAGATTTGCCGAGCCAACACCTGCACGAGCAGAGCATAAGCAGGAAGAAAAACCGCCGGAGCCACCCACCAAAACCGGCCACCGCCCAAGCGCGAAAACTCGGCAGCGAGAATGATCAGTGCCGCCGCGGCGAAGGCATTGGACGTCCAGGCCAGGACCAGCGGGGCCTGCGGCTGGACCGCTTCCCAGGCGGCCATTTGTTGGGCCTGACGATTTCCCTTCTCGGCGCGATGGCGCAAGCGGACGCGATCCAGCGCCTGCCACGCGGCCTCGAGGCCGGAGTAGACAAACGCCCCGGCCAGGAGCAGCAGGACGAGCAACACGCTCATGGCACCGCCTCCCCCGCCTCGCCGGCAGTCGTTTTTTGCAGCAAGACTTCGCGCACACGCTTCTGGCTCATGGCCCGCACGGTGACCTTCCATGGCCCGACTCGGATCGAGGTGCCGGTTCGCGGCAGACGGCCGAGGCGGTTGACGATGAACCCGCCGATCGTCTCGACCCCGTCCTCGCGCAAATCTGAACCGAGATACTCCCGCAAATCCTCCAACCGCGCCGTCCCGGCGGCCAGCAACCGGCCATCCCCGAGTTCCTCAAGGTAAAGATCCGTCTCGGCCCGCGGTGCGGCTGCCCCGAGAAGATCCTCGATGAAATCATCCAGCGTGACCACGCCCTCGACGCCGCCGAATTCATCCAGGACAACGGCCAGGGGCTGGCGGTGCTTGAGAAAACTGGTCAGCAACTCACTCGCCTCCATCGTTTCCGGCACGAAGGAAGGCACGAGCAGCGCCTCGGTGAAATGCATGCCTGCGGGCAGCCGTCCGAGGATGCGCGTGTCAAGCAGACCAACCACCTCATCCGGTGTCTCACCGATGACCGGAGCGCGGACAAAATGCCGTTTGCGCAGCAGGTCGCGAACTTCCTCGTTGCTCATGCCGTCCTCGACAAAGACCACATCCACCCGCGGCGTCATGTAATACCGCACCGTCGCACGGCTCAGCCGCAGCACCTCGGTTAGCACTTCTGCCTCAGGCGCGGCAAGTTCCCCGGCCTCCTCGCGCATCCGCACTAAAGTCTCGCCTTCCTCCGGACCAAGTTGCGCGCGCACCTCGAGTGAACGGGGGAAGAATTTCTTGGCCACCCCGACGGCCAGCGGCTGCCAGCGGTCGAAGAGCGGACCGAAGACCCGCAGGACGATCCCGCCGGCGCGCAACAACGGCCCTTCCCAGGCGCGCGGGCGGCGTCCGGTGATGAAGCCCGGCACCACCACCTGCAGCATTGCAAGCAGTACAGCTGCAGTCGAAGTGCTGACACATCCAACATATGCTAGCTAGCACATGCTGTAAAGCGGCAGCAGTCGTCAGTTGCACGTCCATGCCTTTTGTTCTACTGGAGTGGCACATGTGTACAGCTGTCTGCCTCATGAAGTCCTGCTGGCATTGCTGTGCAACTACTAGGCTTGAGCCACCTGTG
>JBGSSV010000063.1:0-16457 GCA_041736875.1 Chthoniobacterales bacterium
GCTCCAGCGCAGGCAGCAGCACGAACGCCATGTCCGCGCCCTCGACCTGCTCGGTCCACGTCAGACGCTGGCCCGCGGATTCACCCTCACGCTCGGTCCAAACCGCCGCCCGCTGACCGCCGCAGGCGAGGCCGCCCGGCAGGAGGAAATCGTCACCATCTTTGCCGACGGCGAGGTGACGTCACGACCGGACAAACCCTAGCGAGGCCAGGGCTCAGACCTGCGGGGCCTCCGACAAGCCAAAGCCCTGATGAACGGCTTTGGCCGCGTCCGCGATGCGGTCCTCGTCGAGGATGACGGCGATTTTGATTTCCGAGGTCGAGATCATCTGGATGTTGAAGCGGCCTTGGGCCAGCAGATCGAAGAGCCGGGCGGCCACGCCGGAATGCGAGCGCATGCCGATGCCGACGACGCTAAGCTTGGCCACGCCGGCGGTCTGGGTCACGCCACGGGCGCCGATCTCGGCCACGACCGCCTGCAAAACCGGCCCGGCCTTCTCCAATTCATCCTTCGCCGTGGTGAACGAAATATCCGTGCAGCCGGCATGCGGGGCGGTCTGCACAATGACATCGACCACCACGCTGGCCGCGGCCAGGGCGTTGAAAATCTTCGCCGCCATCCCGGTCTGGTCGGGCACGCCCTCGATGGTGACTTTCGCCTGGTTGCGTTCGATGCTGACGCCGCGAATGACGACGTCCTCCATGCTTGGTGTTTCTGCTTTCACGATGGTTCCGGGGTTTTGATTGAAGCTGCTGCGCACCTCGAAGAGGACGTTGAATTTGCTGGCGAACTCGACGGACCGCGACTGCATGACTTTCGAGCCGGATGAGGCCATTTCGAGCATTTCCTCGTAGCTGATGGTCGCCAGTTTGCGCGCGTCCGGCACGACCCGCGGATCGCAGGTGAAAACGCCGTCCACGTCGGTATAAATCTCACACTTGTCCGCCTTGAGCGCTGCGGCCAGGGCGATGGCCGTGAGATCGGAACCGCCGCGGCCCAAGGTGGTGATCTCGCCGCCGGAAGTCTGTCCTTGAAAGCCGGCGACAATGACCGCGCAACCCTCGTCGAGGTGCGCGCGGATCTGCTTCGGTGTGATGTTGAAAATCTTCGCCTTGGTATGAACGCCGTCGGTCACTATCCCGGCCTGCGCCCCGGTGAGCGAAACCGCGCGGGCTCCCAGGCCCTGCAAACCCATGGCGAGCAGCGCAATCGTCGTCTGCTCGCCCGTGGCGAGGAGCACATCCAGCTCGCGGTCTGTCGGCTTCGCACAAACCTCGCGGGCCAGCTTGATCAGCGAATCGGTCACCCCCGACATGGCGGAAACAACCACCACAACCTGATTCCCGGCCTGCTGGGTCTCGAGCACGCGGCGGGCAACGTTCTTGATCCGCGCCGGATCGCCGACCGATGTGCCGCCGTATTTCTGGACAATCAGGGCCATGAATTCACTCGACCCCGAGCACGCGGGCGACCGACGCCATGTCGGCCGCGGCCTCGAGCGCCTTGAATCCATGGACCATCGGGGCTTCGGGATCCTTGAGCCCGTGGCCGGTGACGGTCAGCACGATCTTCGCCCCTTCGGGATAGGCGTGAAACGGGCACGTGGCGCAGCGGTCGGAAGAAAAACATTTCATCAGCCCGGCCACGGACGCCGCGCTGGCCGGCTCGACAAAAATCCCCTCTTCCGCGGCCAGCCAGCGCTGGGCGTGGAGGATTTGTTCGTCGGTCACGATGTCGATGCATCCGCCGGAATCCCGCACGGCCGCACTCGCGCCCTCCCAGCTCGCCGGGTTGCCGATGCGGATGGCCGTGGCCACGGTCTCGGGCTGCTCGACGACGTGACCGAGGAAGATCGGAGCGGACCCGGCGGCCTGGAAGCCGGTCATGCGCGGCCGCTTCGTCGCCCGGCCCAGCGCGTGGTATTCGTCATAGCCCTTCCAATAGGCGGTGATGTTGCCCGCGTTGCCGACCGGGAGGACGTGAATGTCGGGCGCGTCGCCGAGTTCCTCGATGATTTCAAAAGACGCGGTCTTCTGCCCTTCGATGCGGAAAGGATTGATCGAATTGACGATTTCAAACCGTCCGTCGGCCCCGAGTTCGCGCACGAGCCGCAGGGCGTCGTCGAAATTGCCGCGGATGGCCACAACCTTCGCGCCGTAGATGAAGGCCTGCAGGAGCTTGCCGGCGGCGATTTTGCCAGCGGGGAGAAGGACGGCGCAGGCCAGGTTGGCCCGGGCGGCGTAGGCGGCGGCGGCGGCCGAGGTGTTACCGGTCGAGGCGCAGATGACCGCCTTGGCCCCGCGTTCGCAGGCCTTGGAGATGGCCATGGTCATGCCGCGATCCTTGAATGATCCCGTCGGGTTCAGTCCCTCGTATTTCACGTAGACCTCGGCCCCGCGGCCGACGAGCGCACTGAGCTTCGGCGCATAAATGAGCGGCGTGGATCCCTCGTTGAGCGAAACCACCGGCGTGGCGTCGGTCACCGGCAAATGCGCCCGGTAGCGGCTGATCACGCCGCGGTCGTGCAGATTCTTCACCCCGCTGCCTCCACGCGATACAGCGTCGGGTCGTCATGCACGCAATCAAGCGCACGGATTTTCTCCAGCGCCGCGAGCATCCGCCCGCGCGGGGCATCGTGGATCATGAGCACGAGGGACGCCTTCTCGCCCTCCGGTGTCTCGGGCTGGATGACCGAGGAAATTCCGATGTCCGCATCACCCAACAACCCGGCGATGCGCGCCAGCACGCCCGGACGGTCGTCCACCCCGAGACGGAGGTAGAATGGCGTGACCGTCTGGTCGGCCGGTTGCAATTGCCCGTAGAGCCCGTGCGGGATGAACCCGTAGGATTCGCGCGGCGACTGCAGCGCAAGGGCCGCATCAGCCAGGTCGCCGATGACCGAGCTGGCTGTCGGGTCCTGTCCGGCCCCGCGGCCGTAAAAAAGCGTGTCGCCGACCACATCACCGCGCACGGCGATGGCGTTGAAGACGCCGCGGACCGAGGCAAGAATGTTGCCATTGGGCACGAGCGAGGGCTGGACGCTGACCTCGACGGAACCATCCGGACACGCGTCAATCGCCGCGAGCAACTTGATCGTGCAGCCGAGCTGTGCGGCGAAGCGCATGTCGGCCGGCGTGACCTTCTCGATCCCCTCGACGAGCACATCCTTCGCCGGCACCCAGAATCCGTAGGCCAGCGAGGCCAGAATGATTGCCTTGTGCCCGGCGTCCCAGCCGTTGACGTCCAGCGCCGGGTTGGCCTCGGCGTAGCCGGCGGCCTGCGCCTCGGCCAGGGCGGAGGCGAAATCCATCCCGCTCTCGGCCATGCGGGTGAGAATGTAGTTGCTCGTGCCGTTGATGATGCCGCGCACGCGCAGAAAATGATTGGCCACAAAGGCCTCGCGGACCGACTTGATGATCGGGATGCCGCCGGCCACCGCCGCCTCATAAAAAACCGGCACACGCTTTTCCGTGGCCAGCCCGAAAATTTCCGCCCCGTGCTCGGCCAGCAACGCCTTGTTCGCCGTGACGACCATCTTCCCGCGCCGGATCGATTCGAGGATCATTTTGCGCGGCTCCTCGATGCCGCCCATCAGTTCGATAACCACCTCGATGGCCGGATCGTCCAGCAGGTGGCGCCAGTCGGAGACAGCCAGCGCAGGTGGGAGGGGCACCGGACGCTCGCGGGTCGGATCCCGCTCGGCGATCTTGCGCAGAACCAAGTCGCAGCCGAGCCGCTCACGGAGCAGCGCACGATTTTTCTCCAGGTTGAGGTAAACCCCCGTGCCCACGGTGCCAAAGCCAGCCAGTCCTATGCCGATTTCACGCATAATCAATGACCGTCCATATTGCCCCCGTGGCGCGCACTCCGCAATGCTTTGCTGCGGCCGCCCCCCCGCCACAAAACACCCCTCCCGAAGGAGCCGCTGGACATAGCCGGGCGAGAGGGGGACAATTCACTTAGGCGGCGCCAACGCAAGGCAGGCCACTCGAGTCATGAGGCAAAGAACAGGCGGCAGGGCCAACCCGGCGTGGCCGAAAAACTACGATCCACCGCGCCCCCAGCCGACTTTCTCACCCGCCAGCCGACGCCTTCCCCACATCCGGGGCCGCGCCGCGATCTGAGTTCTGCCTTTCCAGGATCACTCAAGACAGGGCGCAGGCCCGCAACCAAGGGAAACCAGAACCATGAACAAGCCCATCGACATCGGCGACATCGCGCAGGGGCTCGCCAAGAAGGAGTTCCGCCTCCACTACCAACCCATTGTCTCTCTCCTCACCGGTCATGTCTGCGGTGTGGAAGCTCTGGTCCGATGGCACAAGCCGGACGGTTGCCTCATCCCGCCGGCCGCCTTTATTCCGCTGGCGGAGGAGACCGGTTACGTTTCCGAGATCACCAACGCAATCGTGCCCATGCTCTTTGCCGACCTGCAGAGGATGGACCAATTCGCCCCGGGGCTCATGGTTTCGTTCAATGCTTCCTCCAAGGATTTCACCGGACGCCGCCTGGCGGACACCCTCTCGAGGCAGTTGGATAAAACCGGGATCGAACCGGGGAGGATTTGGGTGGAAGTGACGGAGAGTGCGTTTGTCCCGTCTGAGTCAACGACCAGAGAGGCCCTCTATGAAATCCGCGATCTGGGCGTCAAGATTGCCCTCGATGACTTCTCGGCCGGCCATTTCACGCTCGAACACCTGAGCCAACTGCCCTTTTCCATGCTGAAAATTGCCCTGCCCTTGGTTCAGCGAATCGCCGGCTCCGCCGAGGATCTTGGCGTGCTGAGCCACTTGGTGGATCTGGGCCATCAGCTGAATTACAGCGTGGTCGCCAGTGGCGTGGAAACCGAGGAACTGCACGAACTGGTGCTCTCCACGGGTTGCACCTCCGCCCAAGGATATTACTACGGATATCCCCTGCCGCTTCCGGCCTTCGCTGAGCTGATGGCCAAGCATCCGATCTGGGAAAATTATCCGTTCGGTTCGATCCGCCTCGCTCAGGTGGACATCGTCGACTTTACCCGCGGGGTGCTGCGGGAGGTCATGATCGAGCATTCGAGCGGGGACCAGCAAGTCCGCCAGCGAGCCCACATGCGTCTGACCGAACTGCGATGTTTGGAAACACACTTCACCAACTGGTATACCCATGTGGAAAGCAAATGCCGGGCCTGCATGCCCGACAAGTTCACCGCGATCGGACGTGAATTCGAGGAACTCCACCGCAGTTCGGTGGACTTGATCCATTCGGTCGAGGGCGGCGGTCAGACGTGGAAATCCCTCGAAGCGAAGATCGACTTGTTCACCCGAAAATCGGCCCACCTCTCGCAAATGCTCCTCGAGGTCGCATCCAAGTGCATGCTGAAGATGCACTGCCCCGCGCTGAAGGGCAGCTCAGCCCCGACCGCGCCAGCGGGGGCCCCCACCCGCCTAGGGAGGCTCAGCCCGCCAACTCCGCCGAGGGCCACCAGATGTAGAGCATGAGGTAAACGAGCACCCCGGTGACCGAGACGTAGAGCCAAAGCGGGAGCGTCCACCTCGCCCATTTTTTGTGGCGGTCGAACCGCGCCTGCAGCGCGGGGATCACCGTCATGATGACCAACGGCACGATGGCCGCGGCGAGAATGATATGGGTGATGAGGATGAAAAAATAGACCGGGCGGACGAGGCCCTGCGCGGTGAAGCGGATCGAGCCGACGTGGTAGTGATAGACAAGATAAGAAGCGAGAAAGACCGCGGAAACGGCCAGCGCCGAAACCATGCAGACGATGTGCGGGCCCTTGCGCTCGTTCCTGATGAACCACCAACCGGCGAGCAGCAGGAGGGTGCAGGTCGAATTGAGCGTGGCGTTGACCAGCGGAAGGTCAGTGACGCTCATTCGACCGGACGATGACCCGCATCCACGGCCTTGACGGTCTTCCAGACGAAGGCACTAAGGCCGCCGCAAAGGGCGAAGAGGAAGACGAGCATGAAGAGCACACTCCAAGAAAGGCCGACGCCGGCCATGATCGTGGATGCCTCGACATCCTCACCGGGCTCGCGACAACCCGCGCAGGCGAGAAGCGGCCCCGCTTGAAGCAGCAGGGCAAAGAGGGCAGCGGAGAGGGTTTTCATGGTCGGACCGGAACGAGACTAGAACACAGAATACACCGATTGCACGAAGAAGCGGAGGAGAAAGCGCGAGGTGCTTCCCTGCCTTCAGCGCCGGGGAAAACCGGGGAACTCCAATTGGTCGGGACTGATCAAAGACCAGGCCTCGACCCCGCGGTCGCGCAGATCCGCGGCGAACTCGGCGGCGTAGCCGTGCAAAGTCAGGACCCGGCGCGGCGCGACCTGTTCGACATAGCGGAGAAGATCGTCGTAGCCCGCATGGTCGCTCAGGGCGAACGCCGCATCGCAGCGGTAGCGGTGCACCGCCCCCGGCGAGACGGCCCATCCGGTCACCATGGCCACGCGACGCTTTTCGATCCGCCGGATCATGGGCGATTCGCGCACGTTGGGCGGACAAATGAGCACATGGCCGGCAACGTTCGCCGCATCGTAGTCGGCAAACTCCGGAATCCCCGGCTGCGACTGCCGGTAGATCCGTGTCATTTTAGCCGCGGCCCCATGAAGCATCGGCCGCAACCCGGCCGCGGCTACGGCGCAGAGAATTTCCTGCGCCTTGCCCAGCGAGTAGCCGAGGAGGACCGGAACCGCACCGTCAGCCAACGCCTCGCGGCAGAAGTCCACCATGGCGACCCGCACCTCCTCCTCGGGCGGAAAAACAAACTCCGGGCGGCCGAAGGTGGTCTCCATGATGAGCGTATCGACCGACCGCCAGGCAACACGCTCGCAGGACAGGCCCGGCCGCAGCTTGAAGTCGCCGGTGTAAAGGAGGCTGCCGTCATCATCCTCGAGATGCAATTGGGCGGAGCCGTAGACATGGCCAGCCGGCAGCAGGGTCATCCGCGCCCCGCGCAGATCGTGCGTTTCGCCGAAATCCAAAACATGCTCGCACGCGGAGACGCCGAGACGCGCCCGCATCAATTGCGCCGTCGGGGCGGAAAGAATCGTCTGCCCGTGACGTCCGCTGTGGTCGCTGTGCGCGTGCGAGACGAAGGCAAAATCGCGCCGGCCCGATGGATCGAGCCAGAGATCGAGCGACGGCAGATGAACCCCGCGGCGGTAGACAATCTCCCTCATCCACGCCCTCCCCGCGGATAAAGCTGCTGGAAGTCCGGATGCATGGCTCTATGATGCAAGGAGTTCAGCCGAACCCCTCTCGTCATCATGTCTGTTCCGCAAAGCACCATCGCGATCATTTACGATTACGACCAGACCCTGAGCCCGAATTACATGCAGGAGGAGGCGATTTTTCCGCATTTCGGGATCGACGGGAAACAATTCTGGCAGCGTTGCGGCGAACTGGTCGAGAAGCATGGTTACGAGCACGAACTGGCCTACATGAAGGCCCTCCTCGACTACCTCGACCTCGACCGCCCGACCAACCTGCAACTGCGCGAGCTCGGGGCCAAGTTGAGCTTTTTCCCCGGCATCCCCGAAATGTTCGAGGAGTTCCGGACCAATCTGCTCTCGACCGAGCACGACGCGCACGGCATCACGCTGGAGCATTACATCGTCAGCTCCGGCATCAAGGAGTTGATCGTCGGCAGCCGCATCGAGCCCTATGTGCGGAAAATATTCGGTTGCGAGTATGCGGAGGATGCGGACGGCCACATTTCCTTCCCCAAGCGGGTGATCAGCCACACGCAAAAGACCCAGTTTCTCTTCCGCATCAACAAGGGAATGCTCGACCTTTCGCAGGATGTGAACGACCACATGCCACCCGACCTGCGGCCCATCCCGTTCCAGAACATGATTTACGTGGGGGACGGACCGACAGACGTGCCGTGCTTCACGGTGATGAAGCAAACCGGCGGCCGGGCCATCGCGGTCTACAACCCGCTGGATGCGACGCGAGTGAGCTTCAAAAAGTGCTACCAGCTCACGGCCCACGCGAACCGCGTGCGCCACATCGCCCCGGCCGACTACCGCCCGGGCAGCCACCTGCGGCTCATCCTTGAGGAAATGATCACCGAGATCGCCGACAGCATCGTCGAGCGCCGCCGCACCGACCTCGAAGCGGCCACCGTCCGCGCGCCCAAGCACTGAGCCGGCAACGTTTCTCCTTGCCGACCATCGGCGTCAGCACCAGCAAGACTTGAACGGAGACGATCCAGGCGGCAGTGATGGCCGCCCGTCCGTTAACCGCCTGCCGGGCCAGCTGCAGCCACTCTTGTCTCAAGCTGTGTTTGTCATCTGCCATCAGATCCCTAGCTTATGGACGCCCGCATCCTATGCCAGTCGCACCCGAGCACTTCCACCGCAACCTGCCGCTCTTCATCGCGTTCCGCGTGCTCTTCAATGCGCGCTTTTACTATCCGGTCATCGGCGTTCTCTTTCTCGACCTCGGGCTGACCCTGGAGCAATACGCGCTGCTCAATGTCATCTGGGCCGTGGTCATTCTCGTGCTGGAAATCCCGAGTGGCGCGCTGGCTGATGTCATCGGCCGCAAACGGTTGGTCGTGGTGGCGGCCGGGCTGATGGTGGCCGAGATGGCCGTGTTTGCCTTCGCCCCGCGCGGGGCGTGGTTGTTTCCCCTGCTCGTCATCAACCGCATCCTCAGCGGCGCGGCCGAGGCCTGCGCGAGCGGGGCGGATGAGGCGCTGGCCTACGATTCGTTGCCCGCGGACGACCGCGAGAAGACCTGGCCGCGGGTCCTCGAATCCCTCATGCGCTGGAAATCCGGCGCGTTCTTTGTCGCCATGGTCAGCGGAGCCTCGCTCTTCGACCAGAGCCTCATGGCCTGGCTGACCGGCTGGACCGGATGGGTTCCGGGCACCGGCGAGACCGTGCGGTGGCCGGTCTATGCGACGCTGGCCACGGCGCTGGCCTGCCTCGGCGTGGCCCTGAGCTTCCGCGAACCGGCGACCCACGCGGCCCGCGGTCCGCAGAGCATCGGCCGCGCATGGCAGAACATCGTGGAGGGCTCGCGACATGTCTTCACCTCACGACGCATTCTTTTTCTCATGCTCGCCGCACTGCTTTGCGATAGCTTCGTCCGCGTTTTCTTGACCTTCGCCAGCAACTACTACCGGCTCATCGACCTGCCCGAGTTCGTCAACGGCGTGCTCGGGTCCGGGCTGGCCTTGCTTGGTTTTGCCACCGCGCCGATCGCCCGCCGGATGACCGCGCGCTTCGGCGTGGTGACCAACTTCACCGCCGTGGCCGCGTTGGTTTTGCTCGGCCTAGTCGGCACGGCGCTGGCCTGGCCGGTCTGGGGCGCGTGGGTCGTTGTTCCGCTCGGTTTGGCCATGTCCGCCTTGCAATTCTTCACCTCCAGCTACCTCAACCTTTGGACCGACTCACAGGTCCGCGCGACCGTCCTGAGTTTCCGCGGGGTCGCCTTCAACCTCGGCTACGCCGCGGCCGGGTTGCTCTTCGCTCAGGTCACCAGCCACGTGCGGGCGACCCATCTGGACGCGGGTGAAAACGGTATCTTCGCCCTCACTCTCCCATGGCTGCCCTCGACTTTTCTCGTCTGCGGCATCCTCCTCTGGCTGGCTCTGCGCGTATCCGCGCCGCGCCCGGCGAGCGGAAGCGCGCTTCCCGCATGAAGGCCCTGGGTGTTGCCCTTCTGCTAGCCGGTCTGACCGCCACGCTTTGCGGACAGGAGGCCGAAGATTTTCCCTGGCTCAAGTGGGACCACGCCACGGGCGATTGGAACCGCAACCGTCCGCTGCTCGAAGACCGCGGCATCGAGTTCATCACAACCTACACCGGTCAAGTCTGGGGCAACCTGTCCGGAGGGGTCCAAACCGGCGCCGCCTACCTGCAGGTCTTGCAGTTCGGCCTGAATGCGGACTTGGAAAAATCCCTTGGCTGGCGGGGCGGCTCGTTCCGCACGACCTGGCTTTGGAACACCGGCGACCAGCCATCGGTCTCGCTTGTCGGCAGCAATTTCGCCATCAGTGGCATCGAATACCCGTCTTCCCTGCGCGCCCTCGACCTCTGGCTGCAACAGCAGTTGCTCGACCAAGCCGTGACGTTGCGCGCCGGTCTGTTCAATGCCGATGCGGAATTCACCGTCTCGGACTACGCCGCGCTCTTCCTCAACGCGGGCTTCGGCTGGCCCGTGCTCTTCAGCGCGACCGGGTCGAACAATCCCCCCGCCTACCCGTTCGCCGCGCCCGGTTTCTTCGCGGCGGTCGAACCCGGCGGCGGATGGAAGTTCCAAGCCGCCGTGATGCAGGCGAACACGTATTCCGCGGAGGAGAATCCGAACAATTTTCATTGGCGCTTCGACCGCCTCGACGGATTGCTTTTTCTCAACGAGATCCACTACCGCTGGAAGAATGCGCCCCTTCCGGGCGCAGCGAAACTCGGCGTCATGTTCGACACCGGCTCCCACGACCAAATCGATGGCGGCGGCGCGGTCTGGGGCAACTCGTTCTTCTACGCCATCGTCGATCAAATGCTATACCGCGAGACGGCGGATGGCGGTCAGGGCCTCGGATGGTTCGCCCGCGGCGGCTTCGCCCCGCCGGACCGCAACAACGTCGGTGTGTATTTTGACACGGGCTTCAGCTACACCGGTCCGCTTCCCGGACGCGACAACGACGCCGCCGGTTTGGGGTTCGGCTCGAGCCAGCTGACCCCCGACGCGGCCCGCGGCGTCGGCGGCGGCAATGCCGGGCTCGAGATGGTCTTTGAAGCGACGTATCAGGCCCAGCTCACGCCGTGGTTCGCCCTGCAACCCGACCTTCAATTCATCCTGCAACCCGGCGGCAGCACCACCCTCGGCAACGCCCTCGTCATCGGACTCAGTGCGTCAGTCGATTTCTGAACCGCCCCCGCCCGCTTTCCGGTAACCTTGTTGCTCCCAAGCGTCATGGTAAAGTGGCCCCATAACCTAAAGCTCCATGATGAAAAGTCAGTCGACCTTGCTGACGTCGCCAAAGAATCCTTCGGTGAACGACGGTCGGGGCTTTCTCACCACGCGCTGGACCCTGGTGCAGCGAGCCAAGGCGGATTGCACCGTTGGACGGCGGGCGCTGTCGGAGCTTTGTGACGCTTACTACGAGCCAGTCCTGACGTTCTTCCGCTGCGCGCTGCGCGATGCGGATGCGGCCCGGGATGCGGCCCACGATTTCTTCGCCACGGTCCTGGCGGGCAACCGGATTGCCCGGGCCAACCGCGAATTCGGACGGTTTCGCTCCTACCTTCTGGGCGCGGCGAAGCATTTCCTCTCCCACCGTCGGGAGGGGCGCGCGCGGCTGAAGCGCGGCGGCGGGGTGGCGGACCTCCCGCTCGAGGGCACTGATTCGAACCCGATCGCCCTCCTTCCGGACGCCAGCCAACTTTCACCCGAGGAGGCCTACGACCTCCAGTGGGCCCTGACCGTCGTCGCACGCGCCCTCGAGGCCCTGCGCCGGGAATGCGCCGACGCGGGTCAGGGGGAATTTTTCGAGGAGGTCAAACCATGGCTTACGGGCGAGTCTGACCGGGGCGACCAAGCGGAGTTGGCCCAGCGTCTGGGCATGAACACCACCGCCTTGAAGGTGGCGGTGCATCGCTTGCGGACCCGGTTCCGCCGCCTGCTGAAGAACGAGATCGCGGGAACGCTGGCCGACGCCGGTCTGGTCCAGGCCGAAATGCGCGCACTGTTCTCCGCCCTCGGAGGCAGCCGCGTGATCAACCGGTAACCGAACGCCGCCGATGGGTCAGTAATCATCATGAACGAGACAACCCACTCTTCCCCAGCCTGCCGCCAGTGCGGCGCCACCCTCGCCTCCGACGCCACGTCCGGCCTCTGTCCGCGCTGCCTCATGGCGGCCGCGATGGGTCCGACCCTGAGCGGCGAGAAATCCGCCGACGAAGCTCCGCGCTTCATCGCACCGACGGTGGATGAGATCGCCGCCCGATTTCCGCAACTCGAGATCCTCGAGTTCATCGGCCAGGGCGGAATGGGCGCCGTCTACAAGGCCCGGCAGAAAGAACTCGACCGTCTGGTGGCCCTCAAGATCCTCCCGCCCGACATCGGCGGCGACCTGGCCTTCGCCGAACGCTTCGCCCGCGAGGCCCGCGCGCTCGCCAAGCTCAACCACCCGAACATCGTCACGCTCTACGAGTTTGGCCTGGCCGGCGATCTCTACTTCTTCCTCATGGAATACGTGGACGGCGTGAACCTGCGGCACCTGATGGACGGCGGCCGCATCGCCGCCCGCGAGGCCCTCGCCATCGTGCCGCAGATTTGCGACGCCCTGCAGTTCGCGCACGACCGGGGCATCGTCCACCGCGACATCAAGCCCGAGAATATCCTGCTCGACCGCCGCGGCGACGTGAAGGTGGCCGACTTCGGACTGGCCAAGATCCTGACCGGCGAGGACGAAGTTCCCGCCGACGGCGACGCGAGCGTGCCGGCCATCCTGACCCAGGCCGGCAAGGTCATGGGCACCCCGCAATATATGTCGCCCGAGCAGGTCCGGGCGCCGGGCGCGGTCGATCATCGCGCCGACATCTACGCACTCGGCGTCGTGTTCTACCAGATGCTAACCGGCGAGCTGCCCGGGCACAGCATCGCACCACCCTCGCGCAAGGTCGTCCTCGACGTGCGCCTTGACGAAGTCGTGCTCCGCGCGCTCGAACGCGAGCCCGAGCGGCGCTACCAGCAGGCCAGCATGCTCAAGACGCAGGTCGAGACGATCGCGGCCTCGGAGGCTCCGAACGTCGGCACACCTCCGGACCCCAACGACAAGCGGTCCCTCTTCGCCGGCGCCATTGCCCTCGTGGCTCTTCTCGGCCTGACTGCGACCGGGAACGCCTGGGCCATGATGATCGGCTCGGCCCTGCTCCTCCTGGCCGGACTAATCTGGTTCGTCAAGGGAGCTCGTGCCCGCGCCATCCTGATCGGCTTGGCCGCGGCGGGTGTCGCCACTTGGACAGTCTTCGTCATCAGCCGCATCACCGAGAGTCCGGCACCACCGCCCCCCGCGATGTCTGCAGCCGTCTCGCTCGACTCCGTCCGCGTGGACGGGGGCAAGGTCACGGTCACCGGGCAGGCGGTGACCGGCGCGCGACTTGTGTTCTATGCCGGGCGCCGCGAGAACGGGTGGAGTTGCGGCTTCGACCATCCGGGCCGCTTCACCGCGACCCTCGAGAAAGGCTGGAGTGGCTTCCGCTGCAAGGTCCAGTCCGAGCTCGGGCCGCCCGCCCTCACGATGGACGGGTTCACCAAGATCGGCGACACGACTTTGGACGACGGCCAGCTTGTCCTCCAGGCCGGTGAACCGCGCCAGGAGAGCGATGATTCATGGTCGGCCACGATCGGTGAACTCACCACCCCATCCGGGAGCCGCATTCCCATCGGCGTGGCGCTCCTGCCGCGACCGGTCGGGGAGCAGGTGCCCGCGCAACTGACGCAAGCCGGGTGGAACCTCTGGCAGCAGGGCAAGCTCGCCAAGGCCGCAGAGACCTTCCGGGAGGCACTGCGTCTCGATCCAGCGGATGCCAACGCTTGGAACGGCCTGGGCTGGGCTCAGTTCAACTCCGGCGATACCGCAGGTGCCGAGCAGTCTTTCCGCAAGGCCGTGGACATCAGCCCGGGCCTTCCCGGTGCGCTCAACGGCCTTGGCCAAGTCTTCCTCGCGCAGCGCCGCTACCCCGAGGCTGAGAAGTTCCTCCTCCAAGCCGCCCCGCAGGCCCCCGCCGCATGGTTTGGCCTCGCCCGCCTCTACCTGCTCGAGGGGCGCTTCGAGGAGGCAGAAATCTGGGCGCAGAAGATCGTGGACTCCGGCCAGGGCGACCAAGTGGCCAGGCAAATGCTGGAGAGCGCGCAGCAGCGGAAACTCGGTGATTACCTGCGCCGGCTGATCGAGCCGGCGGCCGCACCCGCACACCTGCAGGGTGATCAAGCACCCCAAGAATCCCGTTGAGATTGGGCCGGGGGAACCTCAGAGTCGCGGCAGTCCCCCATGATCAAGAGCTACAACGACCACGCGGCCAACGAGCGGACTTATCTCGCGTGGATGCGCACAGGCATCGCCATCATCGCCTTCGGCTTCGTCCTCGAACGTTTCGACATTTTTCTCCACACCATCGTGCGGACGCTGGGTGAGGCGCCGGGCCAGAGCCTCTCGCACGGCGGACGTGAGGCCGGGGTGGCTCTGGTCGTGGCCGGTCTCGTGACGCTCGCGGCCTCGACCTGGCGGTTTGTCGTGACTTCGCGCCGGATCAGCAGCGAACAGATTGTGCCCTATGATGCCCGGGGCGCCCTGGCCCTCGGGGCCTTCATCATGCTCCTCGGCCTCCTCATCCTCATCTACATCGTCCGCCTTCTGCTGACCGCCTCCCCCTCGCTATGAAAACCGACAAAATCATCAAGAACGCCCGCAAGCTTTCGCGGCATTTCCGCGTGAACAAGGGCAAGAACTTCCGCCTCAAGGACTGCGATCCGGGTGACACGCTGGATTTCACCGAGGAGGACAAACCGCGCGCGAAGGAGGCCCTGACCACCGGCATCGAGGCGCTGGCCGGCCTGCAGGACAAACTTTACGCGCAGGACCAGTGGGCCGTGCTGCTCATTTTCCAAGCCATGGATGCCGCGGGCAAGGATGGCGCGATCAAGCACGTCATGTCGGGCATCAACCCGCAGGGCTGCCAGGTTCACTCCTTCAAGGCCCCGACGAGCGAGGAACTCGACCACGATTATCTCTGGCGCTGCCAGCGCAATCTGCCCGAGCGCGGGCGCATCGGCATCTTCAACCGCAGCTACTACGAGGAGACGCTGGTGGTGCGCGTGCATCCGGAGTTGCTGGAGCATCAGAAGCTGCCGCCGGGCAAACGAGGCCGGGAATTTTGGGAGACACGTTACGAGGATATTAACGCCTTCGAGCGGCACCTCGTCCGCAACGGCACGCTCATCCTCAAGTTTTTCCTGAATGTCTCAAAGAAGGAGCAGAAGAAGCGGTTCATGGAGCGGCTTACCAACCCTGAGAAGCACTGGAAATTCAGCGCTGCCGACCTCGCCGAGCGCGGGCATTGGAAGGATTACATGGAGGCGTTTGAGGACACGCTGAGCGCGACGAGCACGAAATGGGCGCCTTGGCATGTGATCCCGGCCGATCACAAGTGGATCGCGCGCGCGATCGTCTCGGAGGTGATCGTCCGCGAGATCCGCGCGCTCGGCCTGCGTCCGCCGCAGGTGCCGCCGGAGCGTTTGAAGGAACTCGCCGCAGCGCGCAAGAAGCTTGAGGCGGAGTAGAGGCGGAAGTTCAAAGACCAAAGCTCAAGGGAAATCCCAATGTGCAAGGCCCTAGCAGGATTTTTGCAGCTTGGAGTTTGTGTTTTGATTCTTCCCTTGAGCTTTGGCCTTTGAGCTTCCCTTTACTTCCTCTGCCAGCGGTCCTCCTTCTCCATGATCAGTCGTGGCGCGTCGCTGTTCAACCATGCCTTGGCGCCGGCATCCTCCCTTAGAAAGGCGTCCCAGAACGCGGTGCTCAACGCGAGAATGACGCGGTGATGGTTGGGGTTGCGTTTGCCGGACTCGCCGGGAAGAGACCGCTCGGTGAAGGCGGAGTGCTCGGCGTCGTGCAGGACGAGTTCATATTTGTCGCCCGGGGGCAAAGCGGGATAAACGCCGAGCCGCGATTCGATGGTGGCACCGCCGATGATGCCGAGATCCTTCGTGCCGGTCATGAGGAGCCACGGGATGTTCACCGCGCTGAATGCGGTCTTGGAACCGGCCCCTGATTTCGGGCTGTCCGGACTGAATGCGATGGCGGCGTCTATGCGCGACTCGGCAAAGCGTTGTCCCGTCGGGCCTGGGAACGACTGCCCGCTGACCCCCTGGGTCGTCTGCGCACCAAAAGAATGTCCCGACATGCCGACGCGTTGAAGATCCATGCGGCCTGAAAGCGGGTGCCCGGCCTGTTCATTCCAGTCGGCCATTTGATCCAGCGCAGCGGGCACATCCTGAAGGCGCAGGATGAAATTTTTTGCGGATGCGGCTTCCTTCATTGCGGTCATGCGCTTGGCTGGCGTGGTGCTTTTCCACACGCCGTCGTCGCTGCCGGGGTGTTGGAGAAATACGGTCACATAGCCGCGCGCCGACCAATGTCTGCCGAGAAAGGCATTGCCTTCGCGCGAGCCGCCGAGGCCGTGGCTGAACAGCACCACGGGCGCGGGCTTTGTTTCCGAGGGCAGATAAACGCGGATCGGGAGGTCGCGGTCGCGCCTGGTGTCGCGCACCGTGAAATCCTTCATGCCGCCGGGCGCACCGTCCGGCAGCATCAATGGGTCGTAACTCGCGGTGGAGGCAGCAGGCGCGCTGGCAAGCATCAGCATCGCCATCAAAGGAAGGCCGGACGGTTTCATCAAATGCGATGACGACGGAAACAAGCGGTCCGTTACCCGCTGTTGCGG
>JBGSSV010000118.1:0-4993 GCA_041736875.1 Chthoniobacterales bacterium
GGTCTTCGGTCCAGTGGCCGCCGCGGGCACGGCGTTGGATTGGCGGCGCGGCCTGCCGCTGGCTGGACGTCGGATCGTTGTGACGCGCAGCCGCGTGCAGGCGTCCGGGTTGAGCGCCCGTTTGCGCGATCTCGGAGCGGATGTCTATGAGTTGCCCCTGATCCGGCGTGGGCCGCCTCCGGACCTGCGGGAATTCGCCGAGTTGGTGCAGGACGCACATGGCTACGAATGGCTCGTCTTCACCAGCGCGAATGGCGTGGATGCGTTTTTCGAGGTCTTCGACAAACTCTATGACGATGCCCGCGAGATCGGCGGGGTGAAGTTTGCCGCCGTCGGAGCGGCCACGGCCGCGCGGCTCAAGGCGAACCGTTTCCATGTGGACCTTGTCGCGACCGATTTTTCCGTGGAGTCCCTCATCGCCGCGTTCCGCCGCGAGGCCGATGTCGAGAATGTGAAAATCCTCGTCGTGCGTCCGGAGGAAACGGCGGGGACGCTGGCGGCGGAGTTGACCAAGATGGCCGCCATCGTGGACGAGGCGATCGCCTACCGCACGCTGCCGGAAACAGCCGACCGCACCCTGGCGCGGGAACGGCTCGCGGTCGAAGGCGCGGATCTGGTGGTTTTCACCAGCTCATCCACCGCACTGAATTTCGTCGCCCAGAAAATCCTGCCCATAGAGCAGGTCCAAGCCGCGAGCATCGGGCCGGTCACGACCAAGACGCTGGGCGAGCACGGCCTCACGCCCGTGGTCGAGGCCACCCGCCATGACATCGACGGACTTGTTGAGGCGATCGTCCGGCACTTCGCGCCGTAGGTCGCCCGCCCGTTTCTTTGCTGGCGCGAGGGGGCGGGAGGTGCAACTATTAGATTTCCTACTTGCTATCTATTGAGATTGAGACACAATCGCAACAACACCAGCAACCAAGTCGCACCAACTTCCACTTTTTGCGGAGCCACCCCGTCGCCTCTCGGCCATCAATTGATAAACTTATGAGATTTCTTCCGATCCGCAACGCTCTGCTCGTGGCTGCGACAGCGAGTGTGGTCTGGTCCCTCCAGGCCCATGCGTTGGTGAATCCCTTCACGGAGGATTTTGCCACCAACGCCTCGAACTGGCGCAATGGGTCCAACACCGCAGCCACTTGGCTGTCCGCCGGTGGTGTCGGTGACAGCGGCCACATCACCGCGGCGGGCACGATCGACACCAACGGATTCGGCCCCATTGTTTTTCGCGGCAACAACAGCGCCGATGCCAGCGGAGACGCCTTTGTGGGCAACTGGTTGGCCGGTGGGGTGACACTCTTCACCGCTTATGTCCGCCACGATGCACCGACCAACCTGAGTTTTTACGTGCGCCTGGATGCTGGAGTGGGCAATGCCGCCAGCACCAGTCCTCAGCAGGTGGCTCCCAACGCGTGGACACAGTTGGTTATCCCCATCACGAACTCGCTCGGCACCAACGGCCAAGTGTTTCAGTCTTACGGGGCAGCCGGCACGAACTTCGGGTTGATCTTCAGCAACATCCAAAACGTCCAAGTCGCCCTCGCGGCCAACCAGGATCCAATCACCGTGGGCCAGACCTACACAATCGGTCTTGACCAAGTCTCGGTCGTGCCCGAGCCCGGGGTTTCCGCTTTGCTCCTGGGGTCCGCTGCAGCCTTGGCGGGTTTTCACTTTTTCCGCCGCCGCCAGTCCTGATCGATGTTTTGCTTCCGCTCAATCCGCCAGTCGTCTTCCCGGCCCATCCGGCCATGGGGCTGGGTGGCTTTGGTTGTGATCCTGATGTCGGCCCCCTCAGCCCGGGCATTTTTCCTCAACTTCCAGTTTCCCGGCGTCTCATCCTTCGACGGATGGGTCGGACTCAATAATTTCAACTTTTCCGGTTACGGCGGCTTCCCCGGAAACTCCGCTTGGCCGGCGCCGATTGGCTCAAATGATCCAGCCTCGGGAGATGCTACGCTGGCACGACTGGCTGGAGCGGTCGGAGGTGGCGGTCCCTTCCCTTCCGCCGAGACGATTTATTTTGGGAGCTTTCAGCAGGTGCCGAACCAACTAGGGGGCACGCTGCGCGTGGCCGATCCGACGCCCGTCGCAGGCGCAAAGACCGTGCTTTTTCAAATCCAGATTGGCGAGGCCGTCGGCTATGATTTTGTGAGTCCGACCGGCCGGCCTGTGCTCAAGGTCAATGGCTCGCCAACCGGGCTCGCTCCATGGCATACAACCCTGGTAGATCGCTACCAAAGCGGCACTTTTCCCAGCCCGGAAACCGAACAGGATGAGCCCGTCTACGTGAACACCTGGGGCTTCCAGTGGAACGTGAACGGCCTCGGTCCGATCACCTCGCTTGAGATCGATTTCAGTGCCGTGACCCACGCGCAAGTCTACCAGATGCAACTCGACCAGTCCGAGACCATGGCCACAGGCAATCTGTTCCTGCCCGAGTTTCGGGTTTCCGCGGTGGGCGTGCCGAGTTTCGACGGTAGTGAAACGACCGTGACGCACACCTTCGCGTCCACGCCCAACACCTCGATTGAAATCGAATACTCCGGGGCCCCGCTCGGTGGAGCCTGGACCTTGACCGGGCCGCACGCGACCGGCACAAACGGAATTTTCCAGGCCACCTTCACACAGCCCGGCAACAACGTCACGTCGTGGTCCAAGGGCATGATTTTCCGCGCGGCCTATCTTCCTTTCTGATGAAAAAAAACCAACATCATCCATCCGCCTTCACCCTGCTCGAGCTTCTCGCGGCCATCGCCATCATCGCCGTGCTCGGCGTGGTCAGCAGCGCGGCCTATCAATCGGTGGTGAGCAAAGCAGGCTGCTCCGCCGAGATGAGTGCGGCGAAGTCCCTCTCCGCCGCCTACCAAGCCGCGGCGGCAGACCTCGGCGGCAAGTATCTTCCGTCCGTTGACAACAGTGCCTCGGCCGTGCTCAACGCTCAGGGGAAAAACATCATGATTCCGCAAGCCAAGGCGCGCTATCCCTTCCGGCTCGCGCCCTATTTCGGCTACGACATCGACAACACCCTGCTGGTCGGCCGGAACAAGACCCAATTGCTCAAGGAGATGGGACCGCTCACTCCCGGAGCACCGATGTATGATTATGCCGTCAGCGCCTTCCCCTCTCTCGGGATCAATCGCGCCTTCGTTGGCGGGACCGCCGGCAAAGCCGATCCCAACAATGAGATCATCCGCACGACCGCCCAGGCCGACCACCGGATCATTCTTTTTGCCTCCGGCGGCACCTCGACGGTCGATGGCTATGAATACGTGCGCGCCCCCGGTGCTCCCGGTGGCATGTGGAGCGGCGAGTCGTGGAAAGATGGAGCCGACCCGGGCGACTACGGCTATGTGCATCCGCGGCACAGCAGCAAAGCCGTCGTGGCTTTCCTTGATGGATCGGTCCAGATGATGACCGTGGACGAGCTTCGCGACATGCGTCTGTGGAGCCGCCAAGCCGCGACGCGCAACGACCCGAATTACAAGGCTCAGCCGTAGACAATATAGACCCTTTATGAACACCACCACTGCAGCACCGACCGGCATCATGGGCCGGCTCAAATCCGAAACCGCCGCGCAGCATGCTGTGGCGGAAGCCAAGCCGTTGGAGGCCGCGCTCATTGCCGGCTCGATCGACCACGGGCAATACAAATCCTACCTCGCCCAACGCTGGTTGATTCACCGCGAACTTGAAGCCGCGACCGACCGGGCGCTGGCCCTCGACGGGCGCCTGAATTCGCTCGGGTTGCCCGGGCTTTACCAGACCGCCAACCTCGAGTCCGACCTCGCGCATCTTGGTGTGGACCCGGCGTCGGTCCAGCCGATGAAGGGTTCGGAGAACCTGCTGGCCCTCATCAACAACGCCGGTTCCCCGGCCGTGCTCATGGGGATTTACTACGTTTTTGAAGGCAGCAAAAACGGCGCCCGCTACATCGCCCGGGCTCTCGGCAAGGCTTGGGGCAAGAGCGATCTGGAAGGGATGAAGTATCTCGATCCGCACGGCGAGGCGCAGCGCGGGCTCTGGATGAAGTTCCGTGAAGACATGAACGCGATCAACTGGACCGCCGAAGAGCAGGACCAGATGGTCAAGGCGGCACAGGAAACCTTCGACGCGATCTCCGCGCTCGACGACGAGATCCACGCGGCCTGACGCGGCTTGCCCGCGTCCGTTCCTTTTCCTCCATGCGACTGCTTCCCGTCCTCCTTGCAGCCGTTCTGCCCGCGACTCTCGGGCGGGCCGAGCCGCAGCGCTTGGTCACCGCCGGCTCGGCCGTGACGGAGATCGTCTGTGCCCTCGGGGCCGGGGAAAGCATCGTTGCGGTGGACACCTCGAGTCAGCGCGTGCCGCAGGTCCAGGGCCGTCCCGACATCGGCTACGTCCGCACGCTCGGGGCCGAGGGAGTGCTCGCGCAGAAGCCCGATCTGGTCCTGGTCTCCGATGAGGCGGGTCCGCCGCCCGTGCTGGACCAGATCCGTGCCGCCGGCACGCCGCTGGTCGTCGTCGAGGGCGACAAGTCCCTTGAAGGTGTGGCGGCCAAAATCGAAGCCATCGCCCGTGCTCTCGGGCGGGAGGAGCAAGGCGCGGCTCTGGCCACCCGGGTCAACTCCGATGTCGCCGCCCTGCATGAGGCGGTGTTGGCCCACGGGCAAAAGCCGAACGTGGTTTTTCTGCATGCCCGCGGCGGCAACAACCTCATGGCGGCGGGAACGAACACGGCGGCGCACGCCATGATCGAAGCCTGCGGGGCGCGCAATGCGTGTGCTGACTTCGAAGGTTACAAACCTCTCTCGGCTGAGGCTTTCGCCGCCATGGGACCCGATGCCGTGATCGTCTCGGAAAGTATTGTCGCCACGGATGCCGAACTGATCGGTTCGGTCCCCGGGCTGGCTGCCACGCCCGCCGGCCGCAACGGGCGGGTCATTCGCGTCGATGACGCCGCCTTTCTCGGCTTCGGTCCTCGCAGTGCCGCCACGGCCATGCAGGTGGCCGC
>JBGSSV010000061.1:0-12928 GCA_041736875.1 Chthoniobacterales bacterium
GTAGGCGACCAAGCGTGCATCCTCGCCGGCCTCGGCGCGCGCGATGACGGCGACATCCCGGACCGCGCCGTGCTGACGCAGCAAGGCCGCGATCTCGCCGGGCTCGATGCGATAGCCGCGAATTTTCACCTGCTCGTCCATGCGCCCGAGAAACTCCAACTGCCCGTCGGCACGCCAGCGCACGCGGTCACCCGTGCGGTAGAGCCGCGCTCCCGGCTGATGGCCGAAAGGATCGGGCACGAAGCGCTCGGCCGTCAGGTCGGGACGGCGGTGGTATCCGCGGGCCACCCCGGGTCCGCCGAGATACAATTCACCGGGAACGCCCGGCGGCAGCGGCTGCATCGCTGGATTAAGCACATAGCCGCGCACATTGGGCAGCAGGTGCCCGAGGGGCGGCGGTCGCTTGGGATCCCAGTTCGAGGCCAGCGTGGCGCCGATGGCGGTTTCGGTCGGGCCGTAACCGTTGAGCAATCTCCTCCCCCGACCCCAGCGCGCGGCGAGTTCCGCGGACAAAGCCTCGCCGCCGACCGTCAGGGTCTGCAAGTCCGGCAGTTCGGCGGGAGGCAACGCACCGAGGGCTGCCGTTGAGAGAGTCACGGCCGAGATTTTCTGCTCTTCCAGCAAGGCCACGAGGTCGGGCCCGGGCAGCAGCGCCTCGCGGGGGGCCAGGCAGAGAGTGGCCCCGGCCACGAGGCCCCGGAAAATCTCGCCCAACGAGGCGTCGAAACTCAGCGAGATGGTCGGCAGCACCCGACTGCTTTCGGTCAACCCGAAGAGCGGAATCTGCGCGAGAATGGTGTGAACCAGATTGCGATGCTCGACCAAAACACCTTTCGGCCTTCCGGTTGAACCCGAGGTGTAAATGACGTAGGCAAGGCTATCCGGACGGCCGCAGGAGAGCCGGGCATCCATCCCCTCCCCGCCGGCGGCACTCGCCTCCTCGATGCAGCAAACTTGCGGACCATCCGGCGGCAGCCCCGCCTTGAGCACCGCACTCGTCACGACCACGGCGGGCTGCACGTCGTCGAGGATCAGCGTCAGGCGCTCGGCCGGGAGGCTCGGATCGAGCGGGACGTAGGCACCGCCCGCCTTGAGAATACCCAAAAGGGCCACGATCGCCTGCGGTCCGCGCTCCAGATACATGGCCACGGGCACTTCCTCGCGCACCCCGAGCTCGCGCAGACGCCGCGCCACCCGGTTGGCCTGACGGTCCAACTCGCCGTAGGTCATCTTCCCGCCATCGAAGACCAGGGCGACGCGGTCGGGGGCTTGGTCAACGCGTTCCTCGACCAACTGGTGGATGCACATGGCCCGGTCGGGCGCGGTGGTTCTCCAGTCGTTGAAGAGCAACTTCCGCTCGCTCGCCGAAAGAACGTCCAGACGGCCGATGCTGCGGTCCGGAGCGTCCACGACCCGCTCAAGCAGGGCGAGAAAATGCCGGACGATGGCTTCGGCCGTGGCAGCGTTGAACAGGTGCGAATTGTAGTGCAGTCCCCCGACCAGTTCGGCCGGCGTTTCGGTCAGCGTCAGCGTCAGATCGTAATAGATGAGTCCGCCCGCATGCGCGTTGGGCGCGGCCGCACCGCCTTGGCCGGATGAGGCATTTTCCGCCGCATCCCCGACCGCCTGCATGTTTTGCAGGACAAAGAGAACCTGGAACAAGGGTTGCACGTTGAGCGTGCGCTCGGGGGCCAACTCCTCGACCAGCTTCTCAAAGGGCACGGCCTGATGATCGTAGGCGTCGAGCGTGTCCTTTTTGACCCGCCGGAGCAGGCCCCGGAAGGTCGGCTGACCGGAAAGGTCTGTGCGCATGACCAGCGAGTTGACGAAAAATCCGATCAAGCCCTCCAACTCGGATCGATCACGGCCGGCAATAACCGTGCCCACGCTCACATCCTCCTGGCCGGCTTGGGCGCCGAGCACGGCCTGGAACGCGCCGAGCAGCGCCATGAACAGCGTGACCTCCTCCTCGCGGCAGAGCGAACGGAGTTTGTCCGTCAACGCCGGCTCGATCTTCAGCGGAATGATCGCACTGTTGGTCCGCGGCGTGAGCGGACGCGGACGGTCGGTCAGCAACTCCAGACGCTCCGCCCCGTGCAGTCGCTTCTTCCAATACTCGATCAACCGCGTGATCCCCTCGCCGGTGAGCTGCTGCCGCTGCCAGAGCGCGTAGTCGGAATACTGGAGGGCCAACTCGGGCAGCGGAGAAGGCTGGCCGAGGCGGAAGGCCTTGTAGAGAACCGCCACCTCGCGGCGCAGCACATCCATCGACCAGCCGTCCGAAACGATATGATGCATGCCGACCAGCAGCACCTGGTTGCGGTCACTCAACCGCAGCAAGGTGAATCGCACCAGCGGGCCCTGCACGAGATCGTAGGGCGCGGAGAACTCCGCCTCACGCTGGCGCTGGATTTCCGTGCGACGGTGCTGCTCGGGCAGACTGCGCAGATCGACGACCTTCAACTCCACCGGCTGCGCGGGGGAAATGATCTGCACCGGATCGCCCTCGCGCATGTCGAAGGTCGTCCGCAGGGTCTCGTGGCGGCGGATGAGCTCGGACAGCGCTTTCTCCAGCGCCCCGCTGTCGAGGTGGCCGCGGATCGGCACCATCGTGGACATGTGGTAGAGCGGGCTGCCTTGGGCCAACTGGGTGATGAACCACAGCCGCTGCTGCGAGTAGCTGAGCGGAGCCTCGGTCACGCGCACCTCCGCCCGGGTCAACTCCGCTTCGTGGCTTTCCGCCTGGGGGTTGCGGAGCAATTCTTCGATTTTGTGGGCCAGACCCGCAATGGTCGGCTGCTCGAAGAGAACCCGCAGGGGCACCTCGATCTTGAAGGTGCTACGGATGCGCGAGGCCACCGAGGTGGCCATGAGCGAGTGGCCGCCGAGATCGAAAAAATTGTCGCTCCGCCCGACATGGCCGACCCGCAGGATCTCGCTCCAGATTCCGGCGATGACGGTCTCGGTCGGCCCGATCGGCGCGTCGCCCCCGCCGCCATCGGCCCGTTGCGCGGGATCCGGCAGCGGCAGCGCACGACGGTTGACCTTGTTATTGGCCGTGAGAGGCAGGGCGTCGAGGCAGACCAAGGCCGAGGGCAGCATGTAATCCGGCAGCGTGCGCGCGAGGAATTCCTTGATCTCGGCCAGCACGGGCGCCCGTCCGGCGGCCGGAACCACGTAGGCGACCAGCATGTGCCCGCCGAAGGAATCCGGCTGGGCCGCGAGCACGCCTTGGCTGACGGCCGGATGCTGGGCTAGAACCGCCTCAATCTCGCCCAACTCGATGCGGAAGCCGCGGATTTTCACCTGCTGATCGACCCGTCCGAGGCAGTCAAGGAGGCCGGCGGGCTGCCAGCGCGCCAGATCGCCGGTGCGATACATCCGCGCTCCGGGGCGGTGGGAAAACGGATCGGGCACAAAACGCTCGGCGGTCATTTCCGGACGTCCGAAATATCCGCGTGCGAGGCAAAGCCCGCCGATGAAAAGCTCACCCGGCACGCCGACGGGGAGCGGGCGCAAGCGTTCGTCGAGCACGTAGACGCTCGTGTTGGCGATGGGTCGGCCGATCGAGATCGTCCCGTCGCTGTCCGTCAGGTGCTGCACGGTGGACCAGATGGTCGTCTCCGTCGGCCCATACATGTTCCACACCTCGCGGGCCCGCGGCAGCAACTCCCGCACGAGATCGCGCGGGACGGACTCACCGCCGCAGAGAATCTTCAACCCGGGCGAACCGGGCCAACCGGTTTCGATCATCATCCGCCAAGTGGCCGGCGTGGCCTGCATGACCGTGACCCCCGCTTCGGCGATCATCTTGAACAGTCGCTCGCCGTCCATGGCCTCGTCGCGCGTGGCCACTTCAACGCGGGCGCCGACAATGAGCGGGAGAAACAATTCCAGCCCGGCGATGTCGAACGACAACGTGGTCACCGCGAGGAGCACATCGTTTTCGCCCAAGCCCGGCCTCTCCTGCATCGAGAGCAGGAAATTAACCACGGTGCGATGCTCCAGCATCACCCCCTTCGGCTTCCCGGTCGATCCCGAGGTATAGATGATGTAGGCGAGATTCTCAGGCTGGGCCCGGGGAGCCGGACGCGAGGCGGGGCCGAGGGCGATCTCGCTCCAGTCGCGGTCGAGGCAGGTGACGCGCAGATGCCCGAGCGGAAACCGGTTGGTCAACGCCTCCTCGGTGACGAGGAACGGCAGCCTGCTGTCCTCGATCATGTATTCCAGACGGTCCTGAGGAAAACCCGGATCGAGCGGCACGTAAGCCGCCCCCGCTTTGAGGATGCCGAGCAGGCCGACCATCATGTCGGTCGAGCGATTGATCAGCAAACCGACGGGCTCGTCCGGGCCGACACCTTGGGCAATCAGGTGGTTGGCCAGCCGGTTGGCGCGGTCCTCGAGTTCGGCATAAGTCAGATGCCGCCCGCGGCAACTCACCGCCACCCGCTCCGGCACGCGGTCCACCTGCTGCTCAACCAACTGCTGAAGCGGCACAGCCGGCACCGCGACGTCGGTTTGGTTCCAGCCGTGCACGACCTCCTCGCGTTCGCTCGCGCCGAGAAACTCGACCTGCCCGATGGCCTCATCCGGCGCCTCGAGCAGACGCCCGGTGAGCACGGCGAAATTCGCGGCGACCCGTTCAACAGTCCCCGGATCGAGCAGACGGGCGTTGAAATGCAGGCGCGCCGACACCCCGGACCCGCGGCTGTCCAACTCCAAACCGAGATCGAAATCCTTCGAATAACTTTCCGTAGCGACCTCCGTCCCGTCGCCTTGGAGGAGAAAGAAAATCTGGCAGAGCGGCGGACGGCTGAGATCGCGCGCCGGCCGGACGGCCTCGACCACTTGGTCGAAGGGGGCCTGCCGGTGCAGTTCGGCCGCTCGGCAGGTATCGTCCACCCGCCGGATCGCTTCGCGGAAGCTGATCTCGGGAGGTATCTGGGTGCGTAGCACCAACGTGTTGGGCGGGCATCCGGCCAACTCCTGCTCGAGCGTGACTCCGGTGCGCTCGACCGGCGTTCCGACCGAAACATCCTCATGACCGGAGTAGCGGGCCAGCAGCACTTCGAAAGCCGCGAGGGCCGACGTGGAAAGACTCGCCGACTCCGCCTGGCCGAGTTCGCGGAGTGCGGAGGCCACGCCCACGGGCAGCGAAAAATCCACCACCCCGGGCTCGTAGAGCCGGACGGCCGGCCGCGGTTTGTCCCATGGCAACTCGACCGGGGTTACGCCCTCCAGCGTCTGCCGCCAAAAAGCCAGGTGCTCCCCGAGTTCCGTCTGCTGCGAAAGCTGGCCGACCCACGCGGAAAAACCTTCTTCCCCGTCCGAGACCGCGACGCGGGCATAGGCGCGTCGAAGCTGCTCCTCGTCGGCCCCGCCGAGGGCACGAAGATTCTGCGTCAAGGCGGGCCCGGTCGAAGCATTGGCCGCAAAATCGATCTCGCCGCCCGGGCGTCGACACCCGAGCCGTCCGGTGCGGAACAACCTGCGGTCAGGATCCTTCGAGAGCGGATCGGGCACGAAACGCTCGGCGGTCAGGTCCGGCCGGTTGACATAGCCACGCCCCAAGGCGACCCCGCCGAGATAAACCTCGCCGGGAACGCCGACCGGCACCGGCCGGCTGTGGCGATCGAGAATGGTGACGCTGACGTTGGCCAGCGGACGCACCACCGGCGAATCGGCCCCGAGTTCCGCGCCCATGGCAGTGAGCGGACCGACCCCTGCTTCCGCCGGGCCTTGCAAGCTGAGCAAACGGCGACCTCCGGCCCAGCGGGCGGAAAGGTCGCGACTCGGGCGGTCGCCGATGAGGACCACGGACTTCACCCCCGCGAGTTCGTCCGCGGGCAAATCTTCCAGCACCTGAGGGGGGACGGTCAGCGACGTGATGCCCAGCTCTGACAAAGCCCTTAGCAGCGCAGGGCCGCTCAGCGCAGCCCCTCCGCCCGGCTGGCAAAGGGTGGCACCCGAAGCGAGGACGCGAAAAATTTCCCCGGGCGAATCGGCGAGGCCTGGCCCGACGCATTGCAGGGCGCGGTCGCCCGCGCCGAGACCGAGCATGGAGATGTGGGCCAGGACGCCATTGGCCAGGCTGCGGTGCTCCATCACGGTTCCAGCCGGCAGGCCGGTCGGACCGGGAACATAGAACAGACAGGCCCCATGTTCCGCACCCACCGGGACCTCCGGGCGGCTCTCGGGCTGCCCCGCGATGGCCCCGGCCTCCTCGTCAAGGCAGAGACAAGGATTGCTCGCGGGGAGAAAACGGCGCAAGGCCGCGGTCGTCACCACCAGGGCCGGGCAGGCATCACCGAGGAGAAACTGGAGTTGCTCCCGGGTCTGGCGCAGGTCCAGCGGCAGGTAGGTCCCGCCGGCTTTGAGAATGGCCAGGAGACCGATGATGGTGTCCGGTCCGTTTTCGAGGCACAGGCCCACCGTGGTCTCCGGACCGACGCCCCGTGCGCCCAGCAGGTGCGCAAGCTGGTTGGCGCGGCGGTCGAGTTCGGCGTAAGAGATCGATCCCCCCGCGTGCGCCAACGCCGGCGCGGCCGAATGCTGATCCGCTTGGATTTCGACCAAGTGATGGACACAAAACGCCGCCGGGACCGCCGGGGAATCTGCCCCGCGCGCATCGATGAGCAACTCCCGCTCCTGCGCGGTGAGGATGGAGAACTCGCCCAAAGTCTGTTCCGGATTGGCGGCGATGCTCTCGAGCAGGGCGCGCAGGTGATCAAGGATGCGGCCGATCGCATCCGGGTGGAACCTCGTCCGATCATAGACCGCGCGGAGAAACATGCGCTGCCCCGGAGCCGAGATGATGCCGAGGGGGTAGTTGGTCCGCTCCTTGGAAACCATCGGCAGGGCCGACGCCGCCTTCTCGTCCTCGCCTCCGGGCTTGTCGCCCGAGGATTTCTCCGCGGCGAAATTTTCAAAGACCACGATGCTCTCGAAGAGCGGTTGTCCCCGGCGGACTTCGCTCCAGCCCTGCACCTTGACCAGCGGGCTGTATTCGTAATTCCGCATTTCGATCTGCTGGGTCAGAAGATTCTTCAACCACGGAATCAGCTTTTCGTCATCGGCCACGCTCAGGCGCACAGGCAGCGTGTTCATGAAAAGCCCGACGATTTCTTCCACGCCGTCGAGGTCCGCCGGTCGGCCTGAGACCACGGTCCCGAAGCATACGTCCTCGCGCCCGCTGTAACGACCAAGCAGCACCGCCCACGCTCCCTGCAGGAGCGTGTTCTGCGTCAGGCGGTGAGTTCGCACCAGACGGTCGAGGGTGGCCGTGACCTCCTCGGTCAAATAGACGTAGCGATGATCGAACTGGTCGCCGCCCCGGATCATGGAACGATGGCCGCTGTGGTCCTCGGGCAGAGGCGTGGGCGAGGAGAAGCCCTCGAGGTGCGAGCGCCAATAGGTTTCGGCCTCCCCCAGATCCTGCCGCTTCAGCCAGTCGATGTAGCTGCGGTAGGGCCGCGAGTCGGGCAAGCCATGCTCCCTCCGGCGGCGCAGCGTGTTGTAAATTTTGAACAACTGCCGGAACAAGATCGAACCCGACCAGCCGTCCATGAGGATGTGGTGGTGGCTGCGGACGAAATAAAAATCCTCCGGGGACGTGCGGATAAGGGTGACGCGAAGGAGCGGCGGATTCTCGAGGTCGAAGCCCTTCTCCCGGTCCTGCTGCATGAACTCAGCCAGGCGGTGCTTCTGCTCCAGCGGCGGCAGCCCCTGCCAATCCAAGTGGTCGACCTTGAACACCACCTTCCGGCGGACCACCTGCACCGGCTGGGGCAGGTCTTTCCAATGGAAGGAAGTGCGCAGCACCGGCTGGCGGTCGACCAGAATCTGCCACGCACGGTCAAAGGCCTCGACGTCGATCCCCTTGATCGGCGCCGCAATCTGCTGGAAATACATCCCGGCTGAAGGCTCATACAGGACGTGAAACAACATGCCCTCCTGCATGGGCGACAGTTCGAAGACCTCCTCGACATTCTCCGCCATCAAGGGGTCCATGCCGGGCGGCAACTCCAGACCCGCCACCGCCCCGGCGGCAGGCGAGGCGCCACCCGGGCCTCCCGGGGAGCCGTCTGCGGGGTCAGGTTTCAAGCGGCCTCACCAATGGCTGGAGAGACTCTGCTGCTGGCGGGCCGCAGATCGGTCCAGACCGCGGCAATGTGCTGCAAACACTCCTCTTTGCTCCCGACCTTGCCCTCCGCGGTCCAACCGGCCGGAAGTGCCTCATCGGCCAGCCAGATGGAAAACTGGCCTTCGTGATTCAAGACCACTTGATAATTAACTTCTGCTTCGTCCATCGATTGTCGGCCCACGGCCAAGAGGCTATTTTTTGACCTGCGCGCAGGAGGCATGCAACACCATTCCTGCGGCCGTGCAAGCATCGAGTTCGGGCCAGCCTCTGTCCAACGCAGCTGCGGCGACGGTTCGACGGGTCATGCATCAGCCCCCGCTCACGGTGCGGCGAGGAAATGTTCGACCTGCCGTGCAGGCAGAAGCCGGAAATTGCCCAGCATGTCGGCATGCTCCATTTCGCCAAAGTGAACGTGCTGGGCCGCGACCTGATGTTTGCGCAGGAGGGAGGCGAAATGGGCGCTCATCCGGTTGCTGAAATCCTGGCGCCGGCCCGACTGCAGGCCGGCCGAGAGGAGCAAAAATTTCGTGCCCCGCAGCCATGGCCCGAGATGCGCCGCCGGGGAAAAAAGTTTCTGCGCCGCCGGATCCCGGCCGAAGACCTCAAGCGCGGCCTCGAAACGCACCGCCTGCTGCGGCTGTCCGTGCATCGCGTGATGCAACTCATCCAAGGCCGCCGGCACATCATAGAAAGGCACGTCCAAACCGATGACCGAAGAAATGACTTTGGTGCCGAGGCGGTGACGCGCGCGGAGCGCCTGATCCGCGGTGACCAGCGCGGCGAGATGCGCCCCGGAGGAATAGCCCACGAGCGTCATTCCCTCGGAGCGGCCGCCGTATTGCCGCCCATTGACCGCCAACCACTTGATCGCCTTGCCCACATCGTCCGCCATCTCGGCCAGCGTCGCGCCGGGAGACTGCGCACTTGCGAGGAGGCGGAAGTTGACCGAGACGAAAACATAGCCCCGCTCGACGAACCACGCCGGCAGGGCCCGGGCGGGAGGCCCGGGGAAACAGGCCTTGTCGCTGCCGCGCCAATTCCCCCCGTGCAGGAAGACCACCATCTTTCGTTTGACCAGCCGCGGAGCCCGCGGATCGAAATAGAGGTCGAGCGTGTTGAGGGCCGGATCGTAACCCGACGCCTCGCGGTAAGGCAGATCCGCGACCATCTCCACGGCAGCCGCTTTGACGCCGCCGGCCGCTGCCTGGCGGTGGAAGGAGAGCGCAGCCGGGTCATTCGTCATGGCCGGGAAGATGCCCCGTCCCGACGGAAAGGCAATCCTCGGCGGCGAAAATCATTGCAGCGCCCCGCCGCCCGCGCTTTATTGGCCGACGCGGCAAGCAGCCCAAAGCGCGGTTAGCTCAGTGGTAGAGCACCTCCTTGACACGGAGGGGGTCACAGGTTCGAACCCTGTATCGCGCACCATCCCCGATCCCCGCCCGCTCAACCGCGGTGGCGGGGGCCCAGGCCGTATTTGAGGATGCAGCGGATGGCACTCACTCCATCCTTCCAATTGATCTTCTTGCCCTCGGCGTAGGTGCGGCCGTGATAGGCCACGCTGACCTCGTAGATGCGCGCCCCGACACGCGCGACCTTGGCCACAACTTCCGGTTCGAAGCCGAAGCGGGATTCCTCCACCCGGAGGTTGGAGAGAATCTCCCGGCGGAAAACTTTGTATCCGCACTCCATGTCGGTGAGGTTGAGGTCGGTCACCATGTTGGAGAGCAAGGTGAGGAACCGGTTGCCCAGCGAGTGCCAGAAATACAGCACGCGATGACTCGACCCGCCGGTGAAGCGCGACCCGAAGACCGCGTCGGCCGCGTTGCGCAGGATCGGTTCGAGCAGCCGCGGGTAATCCGAGGGGTCGTATTCGAGATCCGCGTCCTGCACCAGGACGATGTCGCCGGTGGCCTCGGCGAAGCCGGTCCGCAGGGCGGCCCCCTTCCCCTCGTTGTTTTCGTGGCGCACCGCCCGCACACGGCCCGGGTGGGCGGAGACCACAGTTTGCAGGGCCTCCCACGTGCCATCGGACGAGCCATCGTCCACGATAAGCAACTCCGCCACCATCGGCTGCCGGAGCACTGTCTCGACCACCTGCCTGATGGTCCCGGCCTCGTTGAAGACCGGCATGACCACGCTGAGACGGGCGGCCGAAGGGTCGAGCGCGGGCAGAAGCCCCAGCGCCTTGGCTGGCAGGAGTTTCATGGGTCTGTCGTGGTATGTCACCCCGGCACGCGGGGCGAGATTGGAAGTCTCTCGTGACAGATTTGTCACACGCCAAAGCGTGGTCTGCGCGAGCCCCGTTCACAAGTCTCGGGGGCCGGCGGCGAAGCGTGATCGGCACTCGCCTTGGGCGTGCCGCAGAACATCCGCATGGGCCAAACTCCATGGCGAGAACCCTATGCTTGAAGCCAACTTCGAAGGGGGGCATGACCATTTTGGGCTGCCACCCCGGCCGGGGAGGCGGAAGACCCGCCGTCGCGGCCGAAGGAGCGTGGCGGCTGGATCACCTAGCACCGGGCAGTTTGGTGACGAAAACGTGACGATTGGCGGGTTGTCAGCCCTTGGCCGGATGAAAAGAATGCTCCCTTTTCCGTGGGCCTCCCGCATCCTATCTCCGACCTGCCCCCGCGCGGCCCTGCGGCCGGGGCACAGAATGTCGCAGACACCAGCCGAGCTCTCTGGCACCCGGGAAGTTCGAATCCGCGTGGAGCGGCTGCGGCGCAGGGGCATCCGGCCGCTCCACGAGATCCCGCCGCGGAGCGGGCCACGTGGTTTCTTTGGGGAGCCCTCGCCCTCATCTGGGCTTTGCTCTCGCTCCGGCTGGCGGGAATTTGGGAGACCAACAGCCAGTATTCGCACGGCTGGCTGGTTCCCTTCCTCGCCGCCTGGATTTTTTGGCGCCGGTGGCAGACGCGGCCGGCCCCCTCCACTTCCTCCACCCTGGCCTGCCTGATGATGCTTACGCTGGCCTTTTTCGTGTTCGCCGGGGCCTGGTTCATCACGGAATCAAGCCCGGACTGGCGACCCGCGCTGTGGGTGCTGGGCCTTGCCGCCTTGGTGTCCAGCCTTGCCCTCGTGCAAGCCGCCGGGGGCCGGGCGTGGCTCCTGCATTTGGCCTTTCCGTTCATTTTTGCTCTGGTCTCCGTCCCATGGCCCTACAACTTCGAGTCACGGCTGACCGTCGATTTGAGCATGGCCGCCGCCGAGATGACGACCCAAGTGCTGAAGGCGCTGGGTATCGTTGCGGACCGCCAAGGCAACGTGATCATCCTCGCGAATGAGTTGCTCGGCGTGGAAGAGGCGTGCAGCGGCATACGTTCGCTGCAATCAAGCATCATGGCCGGCCTTTTCATGGGCGAGCTTTATGCCCTGAGCCTGCGGTGGCGGGTGGCACTTTGCGCCGTGGGAATTTTCGTGGCCTACCTGCTCAATATTCTCCGCATGCTCCTGCTCAGCCTCTTCGCCAACGCCGGCGGGGCGGCCAGCGTGGCGCAGTGGCACGACCCAGCGGGTTTCGCCATCCTCCTCGTCACGCTCGGCGTGCTGTGGATCATGTGCCGGGTGTTGCTCAAGTTTCCTTCCGCCTGGCGTCCGGAGGCCCCGCCGTCCAGTGTGGGCAAGTTCGGGGGCATCTCCCGCAGCACTTCGGTGCTGGCCGCCGGAATCATTGTTGCGCTCCTGCTCCTCGCTGGCACGGTCGAGGCATGGTATCGCTACCGCGAGAGCGCGATGCTCGAATCTCCGGGATGGACCATCTCCCCCGCGGCTGAGGGCGAGGGCGTGCCGGATGAGCCGCTGGCCGATGAAATTCACGCCATCTTGGGCTATGACACCGGGATCCAGCGGACATGGACCGGCGACGGCGGGCACCGGTTCCACCTGATTTATCTCCGCTGGGAGCCGAGCCGGAAGGCCGCTGCCGCCACCACGCCGCACCTGCCGGAGCTTTGTCAGGCCGGTCTCGGCCGCGAGGTCGCGGCGAAGTCGGATGAGTTCATCACCGAGGTCCACGGCATCCCCATTCGGTATCATATTTACGAGATTCAGGCGGGGGCCCGTCAGATTCACCTGCTTTACGTCCCGAATGATGACCGGGCCGGCAAGCAACTCCTGCCGCGCTACGACATCATCGGGACCACGGTCGAGGACCAGCGATGGAAGCGGCTGCGGTTCGCGCTTGATGGCCGCCGGAACACCGGCCAGCGCTCCCTCCAACTGGCCCTGATCGGGGAGGAGGACGCCAGCGCGGCCCAAGCCATCCTCACCTCCATGCTGCCCTCGATCATCCAGCGCGAGGACCCGCCCCCGCGCTGAGCCGGCTCTCGCGCCGCACTTAGCTTTATGAAAATACCTGCATTTCCCTGGAAAAAAACGGCCCCGCGATCCGGCGGAACCGAGGTCGTCAACATCGAGGCGGACTATTGGAAACGCGTCCTGCTCCTCTCCCTCGCTGCGCTGGTGGTTCTCGGCATCGTGGGGGCCATCGGCTATCACTTTTTCGCCGGATGGCGGGCCGGCAATCTGGCTGCCGCCGCGCGGAAGAACATCGACGAAGCCAACTACGCACTGGCCTGGCGGCAGGCCAGCCTGGCGCGCAATCTCCGGCCCGAGGACCCCGAGGTGCTGGCCGTGGCCGGCCTCATCGAGGCCACCGCCGGTCTGCCCGCCGCCCTTGAAACGTATGCCCTCCTCTCAACCAAGGCCCAACTCACTCCGGGCGATCTGGCCGCCCGCGCCACCGCGGCCGCGCGCCACGGCACAGACGAGCAATTCGCCCAGGCG
>JBGSSV010000163.1:0-4249 GCA_041736875.1 Chthoniobacterales bacterium
CACGCGAGCCCCGGCGGCGCGGGCCCGCTCGGCCGTGCGGTCGGTCGAGGCATTGTCGCACACGACAACCTCGTAAGCAGGCAAGCCACAGGCTGCCGCGGCGCGGTGCACCGACTCGACGGCACGGGCGATGTAGGCCTCCTCATTGAAGGCGGGCAGGAGAAAACTGATCGGCGGCATGTCGGCCAATCTGCCATGCAGCCAGCCCGATGCAAACATCACGCCCCGCGGAATCCGGGGGTTTTTGCTTGCCCCGACCCGCCGCCCCACCCGAACCATACCCCCCCGCAGGTATGAACATCATCATCGTCGGCGCCGGCTCGATCGGCCTTCACATGGCGCGCACGCTCGCCGAACAGGAACATTCGATCTGCCTGATCGAGCGCGAGGAAAAGCTGGCGGCCGACCTCAATGAACAACTCGATGCCCGGGTCATCCAGGGCAACGGGGCCAGCGTGGAAATTCTCGAGGAAGCGGGCATCGCCAAGTGCGACGTGCTCTTCGCCCTGACCAGCCACGATCAGGCGAATCTGGTCTGCACCTCGCTGGCCAAGTCCCTCGGGGCCCGCCGGACCATCGCGCGGACCAGCCTGGCCCTCCAGCGCGAGCAGTGGCTCTACGATTACGCCAGCCAATTCCGCGCCGACTATCTCTTCAGCCCCGCCCGCCTCGCCGCCGTCGAGTTGGCCAAATCCATCCGCAACCCCGACTGCCTTCTCGTCGAGGAAATCGCCCGCGGCCGCATCGAACTGCAACAGATCCGCCTCGAGCCCGGCAGTCCCGCGCTGGCCATCCCCCTGCGCGACCTCGGCCTGCCCGCCCGCGTGCGGATCGGCGCCATTCTGCGTCGGGGCAAGCTCCTCATTCCCCACGCAGACGACACCCTCGAGGCTGGCGACCTGCTGACCATCTACGGGCATCCCCGCCGCCTCGCCGAGGGGCTGCGCAAGTTGCACACCGCCGCCGCGGGCGACGAGGAACTCAACGTGATCATCTTCGGCGGCGGCGACTACGGCTTCGCCCTGGCCCAGGCCCTGGAGGGCGGCAACTTCCGCACCCGCATTCTGGAGAAGGACCGCCGCACCTGCGAAGCCCTCGGCCAGCAGTTGCAGCACTGCACGATCATCAACGTGGACGCCACCTCGCTGCACGAACTCAAGGAGGAGCGGGCCGGGGAGGTGGACTTCTTTGTCGCGGCGACGACGGACGATGAAGACAACGTCATGGCCTGCCTGCAGGCCCGGGATCTCGGGGCCAAGGCCTGCCTGACGCTGATCCACCGCGCCGACTATGCCAGCGCGATCCAGCGCTCCCGCGCGCAGCTCGGCATTCTTGATGCGGTCAGCCCGCGCGTGGCCGTGGCCCGCGACCTTTCGCGCTTTGTCACGCAGGACGAGGCCGTCGTCCTGCGCACCCTGGCGGGCGACATTGAAATTTTGTCCGCCCCGGTCGCGGCCGACAGCCCCGCGGCGGGGCGGACCCTCGCAGCAGTCGAATGGCCCGCCGCGATGGGCGTCCTTGCGCTGCAGCGCGGCAACCAGACTTCGGTCCCGGCGGCGGAGGACATCGTGGAGGCCGGCGACACCCTGCTGGCCATCGTCGCCCCGGAGGCGAAGAAACCGCTGCTCAAGCTGCTCTCCTGATTCCTCCGCGTCATGGATTACCGCCAACTGTCCCGCGTGCTCGGACTGCTGCTGCTGTTGCTGGCCGTGTCCATGTTCGGGTGCCTGGTCTATGCGGTCTACGATGACGAGCCTTTCTATGTGGCCGACCGCGCCCTCGGGTTTTCCTTTCTCGCCACCGCGGCGGTCGGCGGTTTGCTCATGCTGCTCGGCCGCGGGGGCAGCCACGAAATTCTCCGGCGCGAGGCCATCGCCATCGTCGGCCTCGGCTGGACCTTGAGCACGCTCTTCGGGGCGCTGCCCTACATGCTCTGCGAGCCGGCGCTGCCGCCGGCGGCCGCCATCTTTGAATCCGCCTCGGGCTTCACCACCACAGGGTCGAGCGTGATGCGCGATGTCACGGTGTTTCCGCGGGGAATTCTGCTCTGGCGGGCGACCACGCAGTGGCTCGGCGGCATGGGCATTCTCGTTCTCATCGTCGCCGTGCTCTCCATGGTCGGGGCCGGCAGCAAGTCGCTCTTCCGGCGTGAATCCAGCGCACAGTTCAGCGAAGGCTTCTCCACCCGCGTGCGCGAGACGGCCCTGCGGCTCTGGCAGATTTACGTCGCGCTCTCCGCCATCTGCGCGGTGGGCTTGATCGTCCTTGGCATGCCGGTCTTTGAATCCGTGTGCCACACCTTCGCCGCCATTTCGACCGGCGGCTTCAGCACGCACAACGAAAGCATTGGATTCTACCGCAGCCCGGCCATCGAGTGGTGGATCATCCTTTTCATGGCCCTCGGGGCGATCAATTTCATGCTCTACGCGTGGCTCCTCGCCCGCCGCTGGAACCGCTGGCAGCAGGATGAGGAAACCCGCGCCTTCCTCTGGATTCTGGCCGTCGCTTCCCTCCTCATCACCGCCGATCTGCTCTACTTTGGCAATTTTTCCCGCTTAGGCGAGGGCTTCCGCGCCTCCGTCTTCCAGGTGGTGTCGATCATGACGACCACCGGATTTGTCACCGCCGACTTCGACCAATGGCCGAACTTTTCCCGCGGCCTGCTCGTCGCCCTCATGTTCGTCGGCGGCTGCGCGGGGTCGACGGCCGGCGGGGTCAAGGTGGTGCGCGTCCTGACCTTCGCCAAGACGATGCGTCGGCAGATGGTTCACTCGTTCCGCCCGAACCAGATCATCCCCGTGCGGATCAACGGCGTGCCCATGGGCGAGAATTACCTGCTTGATGCCATGTTTTTCCTCGTCCTGACCGCCTGCATCGTCGCCGCCAGCACACTGGCCGTCGCGGTGCTTGAACCCGGATTCTCCCTCGTCAGCAGCTTCACCTCGGTGGCCGCCACCCTGTTCAACATCGGCCCGGGCCTCGATGCGGTCGGCCCGATGCGAAATTTCGCCGACCTGGGAGCGACGACCCATCTGTTGCTGGGCGCCCTCATGATTATGGGGCGCTTGGAGATTTTTGCCGTTCTGGTCCTCTTTGTTCCCAAGCTCTGGACCCGGTATTGATCCGCCCGGCTGGCCCTCGCGGCTTGACGCCCCCGCGCGACCTTCCTACTTTCGACCTTTCCATGCGCCTTTCCGGGATTCTCCGCCTCATTTTGCTCTGCCTCGGGTTCGCCGTCGGGACGCTGAGCGTTCACGCCCAGCAGCCGTCCGACGCGGGGGCCTACAACTCGGAGGCGGCGGCCCTCGCCCAGCAAGCCCGCGATTGGGAGGCCGGCGGAGACACCAAACGCGCCATCGCCGACCTCCGCAAACTGGTCAAGACCTACCCGCTCGCCCCCACCGCCCCGGCCGCCCAGTTCCGCCTCGGGCAGCTGTATGACTCCGGTGGCAGCTCGAAGCGGGCTTTCGAGGCTTATCAGAAATTGCTCAAGGACTACCCGCAGGCGCGGGAGTTCGACCAGGCCGTGAACGCCATGGCCGCCATCGCCGACACCGCCATGGAGAACCGCCGCTACGACCGTGCGACGGAAATGTATGAGGCCATCATGGCCGACGCCCCCTACGCCAAATTCGCCCCGGCCATCCAATTCAAGCTCGGCCAGAGCCTCGAGAACCAGAAGGAATACGACAAGGCGACCGCCGCCTACCAAGTCATCATCGACCGCTACCCGAACAGCAAATATTCGTCGGACGCGCTCTACCAGATCGGCTACGTCCAATACACCGAGGCCAGCTCGCGCTCGCAGGATTTGTCCGCCGCGATCGACGCGCGGAACACCTTCGATGAATTCCTCTTCGAACATCCGGGCAGCGAAAAGGCCGCCCAAGCGCGGGAAAACCTCGCCCAGATGAGCAACCGCGAATCCACCGACCTCCTCTCCATCGCGAAGTTCTACGACCGCAGCGAGAACTACCGCGCCGCCGTCATCTACTACGCCGATGTCGTCCGCCGCCAACCCGGCACCGAGGATTCCACCTACGCCCAGCAACGGATCGAGGAGATCCGCGCCACGGTCGGCGAAGAGGAACTCCGCGCCGGCACCGAGCGGGCCGAGACCGGCGAACTCGCCGCCCTCCGCCGTCGCACGCAAAACCAGGTGCAAACCTCTGCCCTGAGCAACTACGCCGGACCGCCCGTTTCCGCCGTCGCCCCGCCGGAAGAACTGCCCGCGCCGAAGCCGCGCCTG
>JBGSSV010000178.1:0-27071 GCA_041736875.1 Chthoniobacterales bacterium
GCCGTCGCGCCCGGCCGTGTCCACCTCCGTGACCACGTCCGCGCCCCCCGCGGTCAAGCCGGCCCCAGCCAAGACCGAAACCGCCGCCGCGGCCTCCGGCACTTACACGGTGGCCAAGGGTGACAATCCTTACAAAATCGCCAAGAAACTCGGCGTCAGCTACCAGGCGCTCGTGGACGTCAACGCGATCAAGGATCCGACCAAGTTGCAGATCGGCCAGGTGCTGAAAGTCCCGGCCCGCGCGAACTGATCCTCCCATCATGCGGCGCCGCACGGCTTACGTTCTGATCTTCTCGATGATGAGCCTGATGGCCATCGGGATCGTCATGCTTTTCAGCACGGGGGCGTATGCGCGGGACAGCCACGGGGACATCTACTACTTCGTCAAGCGCCAGGCTATGTGGCTCTTCATCGGCGGGGTTGCCCTGGTGGGGGCCGCGCTCGTCGACTACCGCGTGTGGGCGCGGTGGTGGCCGTGGCTTTATGGGCTGGCCATCGTCCTCCTCATCCTCTGCTTCGTTCCGCCCATCGGCATGAAGGTCAACGGGGCCTGGCGCTGGATCAATTTGGGCTTTGCCAGTTTCCAGCCGAGTGAACTCGCCAAGGTCGCCTCGCTTGTTTTCATCGCCTGGTGGTATGAGCGCTTCGAAGAGCAGTCGGCCGAGTTCTGGCGCGGCTTCGTCTTTCCCCTCGCCGTGGTGGGCGTGATCATGGGATTGATCGTCTGCGAGGTGGATCTGGGGGCGACGGCCTTGATCGGGGTGACCGTGCTCGCCGTCATGTTTGTCGCCGGCACCGGCCTCCGCTGGCTTGTGCCGCTGCTCGCTTTGGGTTTCGCCGTGCTCGGCTACGCCATCTTCAACATCGAGGAACGGATGGGGCGCATGCTGGCTTTTCTTGATCCGGAAAAATACCGCCTGACCGAAGGCCTGCAGCAGTGGCAAGCCCTTCTGGCCTTCGGGGCCGGCGGGGCCGAGGGGCTCGGTCTCGGGAACGGTCGCCAGAAAATGCTCTACCTGCCTTACGCGCACACCGATTTCATCTTTCCCATGATCGGCGAGGAACTCGGCCTGCGGTTCACCTTGCTGACCGTGTTTTGTTTCCTGCTCATTCTCCTCGCCGGTGTGCTCATCGCCATGAACTCGAGGGATCGCTTCGGGATGCTTCTCGGCTTCGGCATCACCCTGATCATCAGTCTGCAGGCGGCGATCAACATCGGGGTGACCACCTCGCTTCTGCCCAACAAGGGCATGCCCCTTCCGTTCATCAGCTACGGCGGCAGCAACCTCGCCGTTTCGATGATGCTCGTCGGGATTCTGCTCAACATTCACCGTCAGGGACGCCGCGTGCCGCGGTTGCGCCCGCAAGCCGTGCCGGCCGCCCGTCTGGCTGTGCGGCTCTGATCCGATGAAGTTTGCCATCGCATGCGGGGGAACAGGCGGACATTTGTTCCCGGGTTTGGCCGTGGCGGAGGTCCTGCGCGAGCGGGGACACGAGATTCTTCTTTTTGTCTCGGAGAAAGCCGTCGACGCGCGCGCCCTGCAGGGCCATCCGGATTTGCCGGCGGTCCGCCTGCCCTCGATCGGGCTGCCCCGCGTGCTTTCGCCCGCGATGTTGTCCTTCGTCCGTCGCCTTGTAACGAGCCTGCGCCAGTGCACCGCCACCTACCGGAAGGATCGTCCCGATGCGGTCCTCGGGATGGGCGGGTTCACCAGCCTGGCTCCGCTTATCGCCGCGCGCTGGCGCGGAATCCCCGCGTTTCTCCACGAGTCGAATGCGATCCCCGGCAAGGCCAACCGTCTGGCCGCCCGCTTCTGCCGTCAGGTGCTGTTGGGCTTCGGCCCCTGCGCGCCGCAATTCGCCGGGCGCCCCACGCTCGTGACCGGCACGCCGATCCGCCGCGAACTTGCGTCCCGTGTGCCAACCCAGGCGGAGGCGCGCCACCGGTTCGGCTTGGATCCGGCCCGTCGGACCGTTCTCGCCATGGGCGGCAGCCAGGGGGCGGCGGGGATCAACACGCTTATGACCCAGGCGGCGGCAACCCTCGCTGCGGCCGATTTGCAGGTGGTCCACCTGACCGGCGAGAGCGAGGCTGGCGCGGTGCGGGCCGCCTACGCCGCCGCGGGATTGCCCGCTGCGGTGCTTCCGTTCTGCGATGCCATGCAGGAGATTTACCCTGCGGCCGATCTCGCCGTGGCCCGTTCGGGCGCCTCAAGCCTCGGGGAGTTGTCGTGGTTCGGTTTGCCCTCGGTTCTCGTGCCCTATCCCTACGCGGCCGAGGACCATCAACGACTCAATGCGGAAATCTTCGCCGCTGCGGGGGCGGCCCGCATTCTGGCCGAGCGCGGTGCGACAGGGGAGAGCCTGGCCGCGGTGCTGCAGTCGTTGTTGGAATCTTCCGGAACTTTGGCCAGCATGTCCTCGGCCGCCCGGTCTTTGGCGCCGCGCGATGCGGCCGAGCAGGTCGCGTCGGTCTTGGAGGGAGTGAACAAATGACCACGCCGGAACTTGCTGAAATGCTGCACGGTGCCCCGCGGAGATTGCATCTCATCGGGGTGGCCGGTTCGGGTATGAGCGGCATCGCCGCGCTCCTTCTCGCCCTCGGCCATCGCGTCAGCGGCTGTGATCGCGTGGACACGGTGGAAGTCCGGCGCTTGCAGTCGCTCGGCCTGGATTTTCGCACGCCGCAAAGCGCCGACGATGTGGTGGACGCCGAGTTGGTCATCTATTCGTCGGCCATCCGCGCCGGCAATCCGGCCTATGATGCCGCTTGCACCTTGGGCAAGCCGATGGTCCGGCGGGCCGAGGCCCTGGCCGCCTTGATGCTGGGCAAAAAGGGAATCCTGGTCTGCGGCATGCACGGCAAGACCACTGTCTCGGCCATGACTGCGCACGTTCTACGTGCCGCCGGGGTGCATCCCTCGCACTACGTAGGCGCGGAGATCCCCATCCTCGGGACCAACGCGCGCTGGGATGCTGGCGGGGATTATTTTGTCGCGGAGGGTGACGAGAGCGACGGGACCATCATGTATTACCGGCCGGAGCATACGGTGGTGCTCAACATCGAGCCGGAGCATTTGGATCACTACCGCGACCTCGCGGCGATCGACGAGGCATTTGGTGGCTTGCTTGACCGCACGGCTGGTCGGATCTTTTACTGCGCCGACGATGAGGGGGCCCGCCGGGTCTGCGCCGGTCGGAGCAATGCCGTGTCCTACGGACGGACCGGTCGCTACACCTGCCGGGATTTTCGCACGGCCGACCTCGCCTCGACGTTCGTCTTTTGTCGCGACGGCACGGAGGTTGTGCCGGTCACGCTCAATGTTCCGGGCGAGCACAACGCCCTCAATGCCACCGCGGTGCTCGCCCTCGCCGCCGAACTAGGCCTGGACTTGGCCCGATGCGCTGCCGCGCTCGAGGGCTTCCGCGGAGCGCGGCGGCGGTTCGAGGTGCTGCACTCCTCGCCCCAACACCTCCTCGTCGATGACTACGGTCACCATCCCACCGAGATTGCTGCGGTGGTGCGGGCTGCGCGTGACGCCGGACGCCGGCGGGTCCTTCTCCTCTTCCAGCCGCATCGCTACACGCGGACGCAGGCGCTCTGTGCGGATTTCGGCCGGGCTCTCGCGCTGGCCGACGCCGCCGTCGTAACCGCGATCTACCCGGCGAGCGAGTTGCCGATCCCCGGGGTCAGCGGACAGATGATCGCCGATGCCGCGGTTACGGCTGGTTCGGCCCATGCGGTTTACGAGGAACAGCGGACACAAGCCGGGAAGGTCGTCGGCCAATTGCTGCGGCCCGGAGACCTTCTCGTCACCCTCGGGGCGGGTAACATCCATGAGCAAGGCGTCGCCCTCGCTCGCGACCTGCAGACTCTGGAAATGCTCCAGGCGTCGATGGGTGAAGGCGTGGCGCGTCTTTACGAGTCGCTGGCCAAGCATACGACGATGCGGGTAGGCGGACCGGCGCAATTCTGGCTCGAGCCTGAAACCGAGGAGGGATTTTGCGAACTCGTGCGGAAAGCCCACGATGCCGCGCTGCCTTTCATGGTCATCGGTCGCGGCTCGAATCTGATCGTGCGGGACGGCGGCCTGCCCGGTGTGGTCGTGCGTCTGCGTCGGGGAGTCTTTGGAGAATTTACCGTCCAAGAAGAAAAAATCCGCGCCGGGGTCGGAGTGCGTCTAAAGGGCCTGAGCGGTGCGGCCATAACGGCCGGACTCGGCGGATTTGAATGGATGGAGGGCATCCCCGGTGACGTCGGTGGATGCCTCCGCATGAATGCCGGGGCCATGGGGGTCGAGGCTTTCGACCAGGTCGACTTGCTGCGGTATGCCGATCAGGAAGGAAACATTTTCGAAAAGACGCCCGGCGATCTCGAGGTCTTCTACCGCAATGTGCCGCTGCTGCGGACGAACTATGCGCTCTCTGCTGTGTTTCGCGGCGCGCGCTCGGCTTCGGACGAAGTGGAGAAGCGCACGCGCGATTACGCAGTCCGCCGCAAGGCGGCGCAACCGGCCGGGGCCAGCGCGGGTTGCATCTTCCGCAACCCCGAGGGCGACAAGGCCGGGCGGTTGATCGAGGCCTCCGGGCTCAAAGGCCGCTCGGTCGGCCCCGCCCGGGTCTCGGGCGTGCATGCCAATTTCATCGTCAACGAGGGCGGGGCGACGGCCTCGCAGGTGCTCGACCTCGTCGAGGAAGTGCGCGCCGAAGTTCTCCGGCAGCACGGCGTTCACCTCGAACCCGAAGTGCAGATCATCGGAGAGGAGGCGTCGGCCGCATGAGGAAGGAACTCGAGAACCTGCACCTCGTCGTGCTCATGGGCGGACCGGGCTCCGAGCGCGAGGTCTCACTCCGCTCGGGGGCCTCGGTCGCCGCGGCCTTCCGCGAGGGTGGATACCGCACGAGTGCTATAGAGGTTGCGGACCATGACTTCGTCCTGCCCGATGACACTGGGCTGTGCGTGAACATGATCCACGGGACCTTTGGCGAGGATGGCGAATTGCAGGCACTGCTCGAGGCCCGGGGTGTGCCCTACACCGGCGAGGGGGTTGAGGGGAGCCGGCTGGCGTTTGACAAAAAAGAAAGCAAACGGTGTTTCGAGCGGGCCGGCGTGCCGACCGCGCGTTGGGAGATGCTCGCCGCTGGACAGCGCCCCGCCTTCCCCTTGCCCGTCGTCGTCAAGGCACCCCGCGAGGGCTCCAGCGTGGGGGTGCATATCGTGCGCCAGCCGGCCGAGATGGATGCCGCCTTGGCGGATTGTGCCCGGCTGGATCGCGAGATTCTGGTCGAGGAATTCGTCGAGGGGCGGGAGCTGACGGTCGGGGTGGTGGGTGATCAGGCCATGGCGGTGGTCGAGATCCGGCCGCATGAGGGGTTCTACGATTACGCCCACAAATACACCAAGGGAGCCTCGGACTATTTCTGCCCTGCGGTGCTCGATGCGGCCACCACGCAGCTTGTGCAACAGACCGCACTCGCGGCGCACCGGGCGCTGGGGCTCGAAGTCTACTCGCGGGTGGATATCCTGCTGCGGGCGGACAGTTGGCCCTGCGTGCTCGAGGCCAACACGATTCCCGGCATGACCGAAACCAGTCTGCTGCCCAAGGCCGCGGCCGCCGCCGGTATGAACTTTCTTGCCCTTTGCGAGGAGATTGCCTGTCTCTCGCTCCAACGATTCAAACAAATATGAGCCTCTTCCGACCGAAAAAACGCCGCCGCCCGGTCCGCCGCAACCGGCGCGATCACATCCTCAACGTCACCGCCACTGCCGAAACCGCGCGTCGGCGCCGCAATCAGGCCGTCCTCCTCTACGCCGGCCAGTTCGTCGTCATCGGCGGTCTCATCGTGGTGGCGTGGATGGCTATCAGCACGCTGATCAACTCGCAGATTTTCGAGAACCGGCGCTACAACGTCCGCGTCGTCGAGGTCAACACCGACGGGGTCATGACCCGCGAAGACGCGCTGGCCAAGACCGGGATCCGTGAGGGACTGAACATCTTCTCCCTCAACCTTGAGGCGGCCCAGCGGGCCCTCGCATCCATCCCCGAGGTCAAGGAAGCCCGCGTCGAGCGCATCCTGCCGGACACCGTCAGCATCCAAGTCGATGCACGTCGCCCCGTGGCCTGGGTCGCGCCGCAGGAGACGGGCGTCGATCCCTCGGCCATGGAGAATGCCTGCCTCGTTGACGCGGCCGGGGTCATGATGAAGCCGCAGGGATTCGAGTCCGGACGGACGGCGCTGCCGGTGGTCTATGGCGTGCCGACCGAGCAGTGGCAGCCCGGCGACCAGATTGAGATGCTCGAACTCAAGGCCGCGCTGGAGCTGTTCTCCCGCGCCGCTGAGCGCCGCAACCCTCCGGTCGTCCTGCGGGCGGCCGATGTTAGCCAAGGCTGGTGCATCGAAGCCTGGAGCGAGCCGCAGCCGCGTTTCACCTTCGGCTTGACCGAACTCGGCACCCAACTCGACCGCCTGCAGGCCATCATGCTTCAGGTGGCCCAGACTTCACGGAAGATCGCCACGGCCAATCTCATTCCCGAGCGCAACACGCCGGTCCGGTTCACCGACGATCCTCCGCCCCGGGACGATCCCGCTCCGGTCGCAGCGAAGAAAAGCAAACCCTGACCATGGCCCGTCACACCCTTCATGTCGGCTTGGAAATCGGCACGACCAAAGTCGCCGTGGTCATCGCCGAAACCGGCAGCGACGGCCTTCTCCGCATCATCGGTGCGGGCGAGGCGGTCTCGCGCGGGGTGCGCAAGGGGGAGATCGTCGATATCGGCAAGGTCGCGCTCTGCCTGACGGACGCGGTGGCCGAAGCGGAAGAGAAGGCGGATCGCGAAATCAAAGATGTCGTGCTCTCGGTCACGGGTTCGCATATCGACACACTCAATCGCCGCGGCGTGGTGCTCATCGCCGAGGACCGCAACGAGATCGACGAGGAGGACCTCTACGCCGTGGAGCAAAGCGCGCTCGATGTTTCCATCCCGGCTGGCAATGCCTTCCTCCACACGATGATCCAGCATTACTACGTGGATGGTCAGAAGGGTGTGGACAGTCCCATCGGCATGATCGGGCGGAAACTGGAGGCCGAATTCCACATGGTCCACGGCCAGAAGGCGCGCATCCACAACCTCACCCGCTGCATCGCCGAGGCGAACCTCGGGGCCAACAACGTCGTCATGAGCGCCGTCGCTTCCGCCCAGGCCGTGCTCGATCCGGGCGAGAAAGCCATGGGGGCACTGGTCATCGACATCGGCGGAGGCACGACCGACTACATCCTCTGCCTTGATGGTTCGGTGCGGCAGAGCGGCGTGCTGGCCGTGGGGGGCGACCATTTGACCAACGACATCTCCATCGGGCTGCGCGTCACGACGAAGTGGGCGGAAAAACTCAAGAACGAGGAGGCGGACGTCGCGCCGGGAGCGACGGCGGCCCGCGGCTTGATCACCATGGATGATCCGACCTACGCCGGGGGCCAGGTGGAACGCCGCATCCTCAACACCGTGACCGAGGCGCGGGTGCGGGAGATTTTCACCATTCTGCGGCGGCGGCTGAACTTTGAGCGTCATGCGCCCTTCGTCGGGGCGGGTGTCTTCATCACCGGCGGGACGGCGGAGTTGAAAGGGATTGCCGCTCTGGCCTCCGATGTCTTCGGCGTCCCGGCCCGCGTGGCCAAACCCCGGCCGCTGCCCGGACCCAGCGCGCTTTTTGAAAGCCCGCGCTTCAGCACGGCTGTTGGTCTGGTTCTTTATTCCGAGGCGGCCCATGCCGCCCTTGATGAAATTTCCATTTTCGACCGCCTGCGAAACAAACTGGGCAGGATCCTTCCCGGCTTATGATCAATTACGGCTCCGTCGCCCAGATGTCCAAGCCCATTGTGCCCGTCAGTTCCTGCCGGATTGTCGGGGTCGGCGGTGCCGGGCTCTCCTTCCTTGAACGTTTGGATCGGGAGAGCGGGGGAATCATGGATCTGGTCGCCGTCCACACCTCGGCGCAGGCCCTGCAACATTCCTGCGCCGTGGTCAAGGTGCCCATCGGCCGTGAAGCGACCAAGGGCCTTGGCGCGGGCGGCGACGCCGGCCTCGGTCGCGCGGCCGGTCAGGAAAGCGCCGAACAAATCCGCGCCGCCTGCGAAGGCGCCGAGCTGGTGATCCTTTGTGCCGGCCTCGGCGGCGGGACCGGTTCCGGGGCCGCCCCGCTCGTCGCCCAGCAGGCCAAGGCGGCTGGTGCCATGGTCATCGGGCTCGTCACCCTGCCCTTCGCCGGGGAGGGGGGAAAAAGAAAAAGCCAGGCCGAGGAAGCCCTCGTCCGCCTGGCCCGCCACTGTGTCACGGTCCTGTGCTTCGAAAATGACCGCATGAGCGAACTCGGTCCGACCGAGGCCACCATGCGGCAGGCTTTTACCGCCGCCTCGGCGACGCTTTCCCGGGCGGTCCATTCGGTCCTGCGCATGGTCGGGTTGCCGGCCATCATGCCGGTCGGACTCGATGAACTATGGCAGATGTTTCGCGGGGCCGAGGCGCGGTGCCATTTCGGCTACGGATCCGGCACCGGCCCGGACCGCGTCATCGAGGCTGTGGAGCAGGCCCTGCAAGATCCGCTCCTCGACGGAGCGACAATCTTGTCCGAGCCAGGAGATGTCCTCGTCCATCTCACCGGAGGTGCCGATTTGCGGCTCGCCGAGGTGCAATCGGTGCTTCTGCGTCTCTCCCGCCACGTCGCCCCATCCTCGCAAATCTTGCTCGGGGTTTCCGAAGATCCGAACAACGCCGGCATGCTCGAGTTGGTTATCTTGGCCGCGACCAAGTCGGGGGTCATGCCGGACGTGGAGGATGATGAACCGACCCTCGATGGTGCCGAGCCCGGCGTGGCGGCGGGCGACGGCGGTTCTCCGCCGGACAAGGAGCCTACCAAGCCTGCTTCCAAGCGGGGGAGTAAGGCGGCCGGCAAGGGTGAGGGTGGCGCGACGCAGGTCGAGTTGCCTTTCGAGCAGGCCATGCGCGGTCGTTTCAAGGATCTTGATCCCACGATGGTCGAGGGCCAGGACTTGGATGTGCCCACGTATATTCGTCTGCGCCTGCGTCTCAAATAGCGCTAAACTTTTCCTCCCATGAGACCCGATCGTTTCACCCAGAAAATGCAGGAGGCACTCAACGCAGCGGCTGACCTCGCCAGCAAGCTCTCCCAGCAGGAAATCACCAACGAACATTTTCTCCTCGCCCTCCTGCAGCAGGGCGAAGGCGTGGCCGCTCCGCTCCTCCAGAAGGTTGGCGTTTCCACCTCCCGCTTGCAGGAGCAACTTCAGGCGGATCTGGCCGGGCGGGCCAAGGTTTCCGGCGCGGTCGGGCAGCCGCACATCGGGACGGACCTGCGCAAGACCCTGGAGTCAGCCGAGGGCATCATGGCCAAGCTCAAGGACGAGTATCTCAGCGCCGAACATTACCTGCTCGCCCTCTCGCAAGCGCGGGACACCGCCGGCAAACTTCTGCAAAAGGACGGGGCCACGCATGACCAATTGATGAAAGCCCTTGTCGAGGTGCGCGGCTCGCAGCGGGTGACCGACCAGAATCCCGAGGAAAAATACCAAGCCTTGGAGAAATACGGCCGCGACCTGACCGAGTTGGCCCGGCGCGGCAAGATCGACCCGGTCATCGGCCGGGACGAGGAGATCCGCCGGACCATGCAGGTCCTGTCGCGCCGCACGAAGAACAACCCGGTGCTCATTGGTGAACCCGGCGTGGGCAAGACTGCCATCGTGGAAGGCCTGGCCCGGCGCATCGTCAGCGGAGATGTGCCCGAATCGCTCAAAAACAAGAAGGTCATAGCCATGGACATCGGTGCGATGATCGCGGGAGCCAAGTTCCGCGGGGAGTTCGAGGAGCGGCTCAAGGCCTTTCTCAAAGAAGTCACCTCCTCGGAGGGCCAGATCATTCTCTTCATCGACGAGTTGCACACCATCGTCGGCGCGGGCGCGGCTGAGGGCTCGGCCGACGCCTCAAACATGCTCAAGCCGCAGTTGGCCCGCGGCGAGCTGCGCACCATCGGCGCGACCACCCTCGATGAATACCGGAAATACATCGAGAAAGACGCCGCGCTCGAGCGCCGCTTCCAGCCGGTCATGGTCGCCGAGCCCAGCGTCGAGGACACGATCGCCATCCTGCGCGGGCTGAAGGAGCGCTATGAGGTCCATCACGGTGTGCGCATCCAGGATTCGGCTCTCGTGGGCGCGGCCGTGCTGAGCGACCGCTACATCAGCGACCGTTTCCTCCCGGACAAGGCCGTCGATCTGATCGACGAGGCGGCTTCGCGCTTGAAGATCGAACTCGATTCCATGCCGACCGAGCTCGACCGCCTCGAACGCGAGATCATGCAGGCGGAAATGGAACGCACCGCCCTGAAAAAAGAAAAGGACGCGGCAAGCAAGGAGCGGCTGGCCAAGCTGGAGAAGGATCTGGCCGATCTCAAGGAGCGCGGATCCAAACTCAAGGCCCAGTGGCAGAACGAGAAGAAGGAAGTGGAGCAGTCCCGTCAGTTGGCCGGACAGATCGAGGAGTTGCGCAACCAACTCGAGGCGGCCCAGCGCCAGGGTGATTTTGCCAAGGCGAGTGAGCTGCAATACGGGAAGATTCCCGAGCTTGCGACCCGTCTCGAGGAGCACAACAAGAAGCTGGCCCACGAAGGCGGAGGGCAGCTTCTGCGCGAGGAAGTGACCGAGGATGACGTGGCCAAGGTGGTCTCCACCTGGACCGGGGTGCCGGTCTCGCGCCTGCAAGAGGGTGAACGTCAGAAGCTGCTCAAAATGGAGGAGCGCCTGATGGAGCGCGTGGTCGGCCAATCGCAGGCGATCAAGTCGGTCTCGAACGCCGTCCGCCGCGCCCGTGCCGGATTGCAGGACGAAAACCGCCCCGTCGGTTCTTTCATGTTCCTCGGCCCCACCGGGGTGGGGAAGACCGAGTTGTGCAAGGCTCTGGCCGAGTTCCTCTTCGACGACGAAAACGCCATCGTGCGCCTCGACATGAGCGAATACATGGAGAAGCACACGGTGGCCCGGCTCATCGGCGCGCCTCCCGGCTATGTCGGTTACGAGGAGGGCGGCCAGCTGAGCGAAGCCGTGCGGCGGCGGCCGTATTCTGTCGTGCTCTTCGATGAGATCGAGAAGGCCCATGCGGACGTCTTCAACGTGCTCCTCCAGGTGCTCGACGACGGGCGGATCACCGACGGCCAGGGCCGCACAGTGGACTTCAAGAATGCGGTCATCATCATGACGTCCAACATCGGCAGCCAGTTCATCATGGAGGACCTACCGGTCGAGGAACGCAACCGTCGCGTGATCGAAACCCTCCGCGGGCACTTCCGTCCGGAGTTTCTCAACCGGATCGACGAGACCATCATCTTCGACCGCCTGACCGACAAGGAAATCACCAGCATCGTGGACATCCAGCTCAGGCGTCTGCTCAAGCGTCTCGACCAGCGGAACATCCGGCTCGAGTTGTCCGACAAAGCCCGCAAGTTCCTCGCCAAGGAAGGTTACGACCCGGCTTACGGGGCACGTCCGCTCAAACGCGTGATCCAGCAGCAGATCCTCAACCCGCTCAGCGTCTCCATCCTCGACGGCCAGTTCGGCGAAGGGGATGCGATCCTGGCCGATCTGGTCAAAGACCACCTCGAGTTCCGGAAGAAATAGAGGCGCCGCGGTCGGCGATCATCCCAATCTCGGCAGCGAGGACCCGCCGCCGAGGTCTAGCGGGAGGTGGAGAATTTTTCGCCGCAGCAGGTCGAGGGCGGCCGAGGTGGCCATGTGTTTGAAGGTGACCCGGTCGAGGGGAAAAAAGCAGTGGCGGACCACCGTGGGCCCATCGGCGCTGGCCAGGGCGAGGAAAACGGTGCCGACCGGTTTGCTTTCGGTGCCGCCCCCCGGACCGGCGATCCCGGTGGTGGCGAGGGCGCAGGAGGCGCCGGATTTTCTCCGTGCCCCTTCGGCCATGGCGGCAGCCACGGCGTGGCTGACCGCGCCATGCTCCTGCAGGAGGGAGGCTGGCACGCCGAGGGCCTGCTCCTTGGCTTCGTTGGCGTAGGTGACATAGCCGCCGAAAAAGACTTCCGAGGCCCCGGCCACGTCGGTAAGGCGATCGGCCAAAGCGCCGCCGGTGCAGGACTCGGCCACGGCGAGGCGGAGTCCTTGCGATTGGAGCAAAGCCACCACGGCTTGCTCGAGGGTGCCACCATTCGAGTAGATCCACGGCCCGATCTCGGCCCGGATGGTTGGCTCGACCTCGTCGAGGAGATGGGCGGGGCCGATGAGGCGGAAATCCACTTCGGCCGGGCGGGCGCAATACCCCACCTCAATGTCGCCGCGGGCTTCGATCTTTTGACCGATACGTTCCTCGACCTGACTCTCGCCGATGCCCGTGAGGCGGTAGATGCGCTGTTCCCGCGGTGCGCCCGCGGGCAGGATGCGGCGCAGTCTGGGCAGAACGTAATCCTGCACCATCGGACGCAGTTCGCGCGGCGGACCGGGCAGGAGAAAAAGATGGCGTGCACGCCGGTCGCCCAGCGTGGCGGGCGGAAAATACAGCCCCGGGGCGGTTCCGTTCGGGTTGGGCAGGACCTCCGCACCGCTCGGCACCATGGCCTGTCGCGCCACGCGTTCGGCCATGGCCAGCCCGCGGCGGGCAAAGCGGTCACGAATTCCCTGCAGGATACTTTCGTCCGGAATCAGGGCCAGCCCGAGGAGTTCCGCGGCGGCTTCGCGGGTGAGATCGTCGGTCGTCGGTCCGAGTCCGCCGGTGGCCAGGACCACGTCGGCCCGGTCAAGTGCCCGCCCGAGGGCTTCATGGATCGGCGGGCCATCGGGCACGCAGACCTGGCAGTTGATCGTCAGGCCGCATGGGGCGAGTTCGCCGGCGAGGTAGGCGAGGTGGGTGTTGACGACAAGCCCGAGAAGGAGCTCGGATCCGGTGTTGATGACCTCGGCCTGCATCAGCCGCGGACGAGCAGGTGGCTCCAGTGTTTGAGCCGCGCGTATTGGGCAGTGTCGCCTTTGCGGTGGTAGACGTAGAGGAGGTTGGCGAGGATGCGGATCAGCATTTGCCGGGGCGAGGCCGGGGCCAGGTGCCAATCCTCCAGCCGCTGGTTCTGGCGGCGGAGGATTTCCTCGCAGTCGCGGCGGGAGAGGATGCGGCCGTGGTGGAAAGGATCGAAGAGAACGCTGCCGTGGCGGCCGAGAAAATGCCCGGGAAGGTTGATGCCTTCGATGACGAAACCGGCGTGGTGGGCGATCAGGATGTAAACAATGGTCAGGCTGATCGGAATTCCTTTGCGTGAATCGAGCACGCAGGGAAGCAGGGAATTGCGCTCGTTGTAGTAGTCGTCCGTGTTGCCGGAGAAAACGAGTTCGCTGCCGAGAAAGTCCGCCGTGATTTCGACCCGTTCGCGCTCGGTGGTCGCACGGCGCAGCCGGCGGGCGAGTTCTTGGCCCCACGAGGTGAGGTGCTGGCGGTAGGCGGCGGGTTCGAAACCGCGGAGCAGGGCCGCGCTGAGCAGCCAGCAGGCCTCCTCAAGGTCGGACCCGTCGTGGAAGGAGGCACAAAGCAGCGCGAAACGCTGCAGGGCCTCGCTCTGCACGACTTCGTGCAGGACCTCGCGGGCGTGCAGTGCGGCGGCGGGATTGTCGCAACCGGCGAGGTCGCGCAGATCGTCGAGGTGTTCCGGACCGTCTTGGGCCAGTTGCTCTTTGACCAGCCGCACGGTCTGTTCGTCATCGTCGGCGAGCAGGCGCACGAGGGCTTCTTTCTGCGGGTGCATCGAATGGTTTGGTTGAGGGGAATTAAGCAGGATCGGGCTTGAAGGCAAGGGGGCTTGCCGAGGCGGCCGCAATCTCGAGAGAAAAATCCATCGCCCGCGCGGAGTGGGTGAGGGCGCCGACGGAGATGAAATCGACCCCGGTGGCGGCGATGCCGGCGACGGTTTGCAGGGTCACGCCGCCGCTGGCTTCGAGAAGGATGGGCTTGCTGCCGCGCAGGACGACGGCTTCGCGCAGCTGGTCGTTGGTCATGTTGTCGAGGAGAACGATTCCGATCCCGCGGAGGTCGCAGAGGAGGCCGACCTGGTCGAGCGTGTCGGCCTCGATCTCGATGGTGATACCGGGCCTCCGTTCCTCGGCCTGGTCGATCGCCCGCTGCAGCCCTGCGGCGTCGCCAGTCACGGCCAGATGGTTGTCTTTGGCGAGGACCCGGTCGAAGAGGCCGAAGCGGTGGTTCGTCCCGCCGCCCGCTCGGACGGCCAGACGTTCGAACTCGCGCAGGCCGGGTGTGGTTTTGCGCGTGTCGAGGATGACCGCCTTGGTGCCTGCCACGGCTTCGACAAACTGGCGGGTCAGGCTGGCGATCCCGCTCAGGCGCTGGAGAAAATTCAGCGCGGTGCGTTCCGCCGCGAGTAGCGCGCGGGTCGGGCCGGGGACAGTAAGAACAACGTCGCCTGTTACCACCGTCTCGCCGTCGATCCGCGTCAAGTCCGGCTCAAGCGCAGGATCGACCTGGCGAAAAACCTCCGCCGCGACCTCGGTGCCGGCGAGGACGGCGGATTCGCGCGCCACGATGCGGGCGGTCGACGCATGGTCACCCGGGATGAAGGCTTGCGAGGTGATGTCGCCGTCGCCGAGATCCTCGGCCAAGGCGCGACGGATGGTTTCAATGGCCGCCGGGCTCATCGAGTTCGAGCAGCTTGCTTTGCCACGGCAGAAGGCGGGAGCCGTTCTGCTGGGCGACCGCCATGAGACCGAGGCGTGAGGCGATGAGGGCGGGATCAATCTTCAGCTCGCTGGCGATGCGGTCGCGTTTGCCGCGCAATTCCTCGAAACGCCGGCAGGCTGCACCGGACGGACGCGGTTGGTGGACGCGCTCGAAGACCGGCCACTCGGACTCGGGCAGTTCGAGCGCGGAGCGCAGGGCTTCCTTCATCCGGCCGTAGCGGTTGCTTGGCATGCGGTGGACCTCGACTTTCTTCCCGGCCACGGCATCACGCGCCGCGTCAATCAGCCGGTCGTTCGAGATGACGTGGAAAGTGGGGCGGTCCCACGCGCTGGCCTCGGCTTCGCGCCAGTGCCAGAGGGCGCGGAGGACGGCCGCCTCGCGCGGGTTGAGTTTGCTGCTGCCGCTGATGCGCCAGGCGTCTTCCCGGTTGCGCTCGCGGGGTTCCCGGGCGTTGTTGACCATGAGGTCGCGGGACTGGAGATACCACTCCCACCGACCGAGATCGCGCAGGCTCTTCTCGAGGATGTTGGCCAGCTCCAGCAGATAGCGGACGTCGTTGAGGGCGTATTCCTCCATGATGGGCGGCAAGGGGCGCCGGCCCCAGTCGGCCCGTTGGGAGGACTTGCTCAGCGACACATCGAAAAACTTCTGCACCAGTGCGGCGTAGCCGATGTGCTCGAGCCCGAGAAATCTCGCTGCGATGGAGGTGTCGAAGATGTCGGTCGCGTTGAACGAGCCATGGCGCCCGAGCATTCGCAGATCGTAGTCCGCCCCGTGAATGACAATACGGTGGCGCGAGAGCGACGTGTAAAACTCGGACAGATCCAGATCGGCCAGCGGGTCGATGAGCCACTGACCCTCGGCCGAGGCCACTTGGACGAGACAGATCTTCTCGTGGTAGCTGTGCAGGCTGTCCGCCTCGGTATCCAGACCGATGACCGGGTGGGGGGCGAGGCGGGAGCAGAACTCCGCCAGATGTTCCGGCCTGGAGATCAAGGTTCCGCGGTGAAGGCTGCGTCGGGAAGGGGATCGCCCGCGCGGCGGGCGCGCGGTTCGCGGACTTCGGTGGTGCCGTTGACGGGGGCCGTGACGAACGGGCCGCCGGAGAGCGGTGCCGGGGCCGTGAAGGCAACGTCGGGCACATCGCTGAATTTGCCTTCAAGGGGAAAGTCCTTGCGCAGCGGGTGGAAGGGGTAGCCATCCCACATGATGATGCGCCGCAGGTCCGGATGATCTTGGAATCTGATGCCCATCATGTCCCAGACTTCGCGTTCGTGCCAGTTGGCCGTTGGCCACAGATCGCAAACTGAGCGGACCGAAGGTTCATCGTCCCCCGCCGTCGTCTTGAGGCGCAGGTGCAGCCCGCGGGCGAGGGAATACAGCTCGTAGACCAGTTCGTTGCGCGGCTCGTGTTCGAAATGATCGACGCTGGAAATGTCGAGCAGCAGGTCGAACCCGAGCTCATCGCGGCAGAACTCGCAGACCGGATGGAGCGCCGCGGGCTGGAGCGAGAGGCTCAGCTCGCCGCGGAACTCGACGCGGCCGGTCACGTCCGGGCCGAAGCGCTCGCTGATCGCAGCCGCGACTTGGTCGAGGTTCATAGGGCTCATTCAGATCGAGGCGAGCAGTTCCCTCTTCTGCTCGAGGAAGGAGGCCTCGCCCATGATTTTTTTCTGCAGGCGCATCAGCCCGTCGAGCAGGGCCTCGGGGCGCGGCGGGCAGCCGGAAATGTAAACGTCCACCGGGATGAGTTGGTCGATACCTTGGAGCACGGCGTAGCTGCGATACATGCCGCCGGACGAGGCGCAGGCGCCCATGGCGATGACCCATTTGGGGTCGGCCATCTGGTCGTAGATGCGCTTGACCGCGAGGGCCATTTTGTAGGTGACCGTCCCGGCGACGATCATCACGTCGGCTTGACGCGGGGAGAAGCGCATGACCTCGGCGCCGAACCGGGCGATGTCAAAACGCGCGGCTCCGGCGGCCATGAGTTCAATCGCGCAGCAAGCCAGGCCCATGGGCATGGGCCAGAGTGAATTGCTCCGCATCCAGTTGATCGCCGTGTCCAACTGGGTGAAAATGATGTTGCCTTCGATTTTCGAGTCGTAAGCGTAGGGACTATGGTCGGTCATGCCGCGGGAAGGTTATGGATGGGGCGGGGTCCTGACAAGCCGTGTTACGCGCCGTCGTCGGGACGGGATGCGGTGGAGGGATCCCACGTGAGCAAGTCCGCGAGCTTCCGGCCCGAGGGACCGAGCTGCGGTTTCCCCGGCGCCCCGGCCAGCAGGGAGCGGGTGGCGTCGTCGTAAGGAATGACTGAGGCCGGGGCCCAGATGACCCGGGTTTCGGCGAGCTGCTCCGGCGTCGGCTCCACTTTGATCGGAAACCCGGCGTTGGTGAACGAAACAACCCACGAACGCGCCCCGCGTGGGTCACCCGCGACCAGCCAGGGGTAACGGGTCGGGAGTTGGAAGCGCGGCGTCGCCGGGATTTGCAGACGGAAAAATGGCGTCAGGCCGCGGACAAACTCCGGCAGCGTCAGGTCGGGGTTTTCCCGCTGGGCGAGATAGAATCCGGCGACATCGAGACCCATCAGGTTGATGCCGTTGTAGCGTCCGTGCTTGTTCGGGGTGGGAAAATTGGCCGCATGCCAGCTCTCGAATTCGTCGTGCCAGAGCACGGCGATTTCCAGGTGCAAATGAGCACGGCGTTGGTTGAGGCCGTCGCCCGTGTGGCCGAGTCTCCCGAGGCGCGCACCTTTTGCGACGGGCTGTCCGACGGCGACGTCGATCGTCGCCAAGTGCGCGTAGATACTGAACACCGGGCTGCCCTCCACCTCGTGCTCGATGACAACGTATTGCCCGTAATTCGAGTCCGCCGCCGTCCTGCTGACGTGGGCGACGCGGCCGGTTTCGATGGCCACCACGTCATCGAGGGGCTCACCCTGACCGTCGCGCCGCAGAGGTTGGATGTCGATGCCTTCGTGGAATTTGGTCAGCACGACCTTGCCGCCCAGACGCATCGGCCCGCGGGTGAATCCATAGGCTCCGCCTTCCCAAGGTGTGCTTTTTGCGCCCTCGAAATCCCGGTCGGTATACATGTAAAACGCCGCCGGCTTCCCGCTGAACAGAGCATCGTTGGCCGTCGGCAGCACGGGACGAAAAGCCTGAGCCGTCGAACCCGCGGCAAGCAGGGCGGCCACCACGCAGACCCACCTCATCACTGGTCCGACTTTTTCTTCCCGGCTTCGCCCATGAGGGGAAAAGTCAGGGCGAGCAGATCCACATCCTCCTGCGAAAGGCCGCGCGGAATGCTGACGATGCCGTCGTTGACCGGACGGTCGACGACCAAGTTGCTGACCTGACGGCCGTTGAGCATGACCACGAGTTCGCGTCCGCGGCGCTCCATCGTGTATTGACCGAGCAGGCCGGTGCCGTGGCTGTTGAGTTTGAGATAGACCCCGGAAGTTCCATCGGGTGCGGGGAACGGATAGACCGATTTGACCTCACGCTCGGTGATCAGGGGCATGCGCTGCAGATAGGTCGGCACGCCGTTGAGCAGGGTGGCCGGGAAGGCGAAGGTCGGCGCTTCCGCCGCCGTGGCTTGTCCGTGGATCCTCAGGTCGAAGTCCGGCTTCTTCGCACCCCCGGTGCAGAGGAGGGAGGCGGCCAACAAGGGTAAAAGATATCGGCGCATGGATCCACCTAAGCGCGCAGGAAGCATAATTGCAACCGCCGCGCGCATTCGCTCTAATTCCGCTGTGAGATGCCTGCTCCCCGGCGTTGCTTTCGTTGTCCTGGCGTTCGTCGGTTGCGCCCGGCCTGACCGGGCTGCTCCGGTTGCACCGGTTCCGGTGCTGGTGGCGCGACTGGACGCCCGTTCGACCGAGTTTCCTCTGGTCGGGAATCGCGAGGTCGCGGTGAGTTACTCGGTGACTAACCGCGGACGGCGGGCCGAGCGCTTGCAGTTCCCCACCGATCAGCGCATCGAGCTGGTCTTGCGCGGGCCGGACGGCAAGACCCTCTTCCTCTGGTCGGAGGACCGGATCTTTGCCGCCACCCCTTCCGACGTGCTGCTCAATCCCGGCGAGCGGTTGGAATATCCTGTCGCCGTCCCGACCCGCGACATGGTGGCTGGTCGGACCTACACGGCTGAGGCCACCCTGGCCGGGATAGCCGGGACCGGGGCGTCCGCCGTCTTGCGTCCCCAGTAGTTCCACGGGACGCTTTACGTTTGACCGCTGTCTCCTCCCGAGGTTTATTTGCGCGCTGTCATGTTCAATTACTCGCGACTTCTCTGCGCCCTGCTCATCGCCGGTTTGGCCGGTTGTGCCAACTACGACCGTCGCCTGACGAGTTCGAGCACGCAATACCTCACGAATGGCGGCCAGGTTGTGTCCAAGCCCTCCTCCGTGGGCATGACCGACACGGTTTCCTATTGGGACGGCGACGGGGTCTCCGGAAGCCCGGCTATCACCATCGACCTGCGCGAGCAGAAGGCATTCTTCTACAAGTCCGGCAAACTCGTCGGCGTCTCCATGATCTCCTCCGGCCGCGAGGGTTACGGCACGCCGTCCGGAAACTTCAAGATCACCCAGAAAAACAAAGACCACGTTTCCAACCTTTACGGCGATTACGTGGATTCCGGCGGCAACGTGGTCGTGGCCAATGTCGGTGTCAAACGTGATCCCCGTCCGCCCGGCACTAGCTTCCGCGGCGCGCCCATGCCCTATTTCATGCGCATCCACGGCGGCGTCGGCATGCACGCCGGCTTCCTCCCCGGCTTTCCCGCCTCCCATGGCTGCATCCGCATGCCCGAGCAGATGGCCGAAATTTTCTTCGCCAATGTCTCGCACGGCACCCCGGTGCGCGTGATCAACTGAGGCCGTCTCCCGCGTGAGCGAAATCGGCGGCTGGGCCGCGGTCCTTGCCGCCGTCCACACCTTCGGCGCTTTCGCCATGACAGGCGTGATCTGGTTCGTGCAGATCGTGCAGTATCCGGGGTTCGCAAGGGTTGGGCTCGAACACTTCGCGGAATTCCACCGCCATCATTGTCGGGCCATCGGGTGGATCGTTGGCGTGCTCATGCCACTCGAATTGCTCACCGGTGCAACTCTCGCATGGCTGGCGGCACCCGCGTGGTTCTGGCGCGGCATGTTCGGCCTGTTGTTGGTCGCGTGGGTTTCCACCGCGCTGTGGCAGGGGCCGCTGCACCGCCGACTCTCGGATGAGGGTCTGCGTCTGGAGTTGGTGCAGGAGTTGGTCGCGGGGAATTGGCTGCGGACTTTGGTCTGGACGATCCGCTCTGTCGGCCTTGTGTGGTTCTACGCCCGCGGATGCGCTCCGTCGTAGGCGCGTTTGAGGCGTTCGGTGGTCACGTGCGTATAGATTTGCGTGGTCGAGAGACTGGCGTGACCGAGCAGGGTTTGCACGCTTCGCAGATCGGCTCCGGCATCAAGCAGGTGAGTCGCGAAGCTGTGCCGCAGTTTGTGCGGGCTGGCCGGCACGGGGATTTCGGCCAGGCGCAGATATTTTTTAACCAGCGTCCAAATCGAGCCCGAGCCCAGACGGCGGCGCAGTTTGCTGAGGAAGAGCGGACCGCTGCGCACCCCGGCGCGCTGACGGTATTCTTGGATGGCGTGCAGGGCGGGTTCGCCGACGGGGAGCACGCGTTCCTTTGATCCCTTGCCGAGCACGCGCACGGTCTCGTTGTAGGGATCGATGTCGCGCACATCGAGCGCGGCAAGCTCGGCCAGACGCAGCCCGCTCGAATAAAACAATTCCAACACCGCCGCGTCCCGCCACGGCAGCCACGCCGGGGCCTGCTTCTCCGGCTTGGCCTCATGTGGCGCCCGCAGGAGCGCGTCCACCTGCGTGGTGGTGAGAAAAACAGGCAAACGTTTCTCCGCCTTCGGCAGCGAAACCTGCAGCAGCGGGTTCGTCGCCAGCCCTTTGCGCTCGCAGAGGAAACGGTAGAAACTGCGCAGGGCGGCGAACTCCAAGCGGATCGTCGCCCGCGCACGATCTTTCTTCATCAGGGCGAAAAGGTAGCCGCGGAAATCGTCAGCCTGCGCTCCCCGCCAGCTTTTCGATCCGAGAAACTCCGCCGCGGCTTGCAGGGCGCGGCGGTAATTTTCCAACGTCCGCGGCGAGACATTCCGCTCGTCCTGCAGATAATCGAGATACGCCCGGGTGAGGGGATCATCGGCGGCGGTCATGGCGGACATTAGATGCTCCTCTCCTCGGCTTGCCAATGCGGATTGCCTCCGCCGCCCCTCAGGTATTCGGGTGGGTCGCGCTGACCTGCTTGGCCTGCCGGACCCCGTAGTAGGCTCCGTGGAAATAGACATCGAACCACAACTCGATCCCCAACGCGGCCAGACGCCGCAAGAGGTCGGGCGAGAGCGACGGGCCGCCGTGGCCTGAGCGGGAATCCCACAGACAGGCGATATCCATCCGCCACCCCTGCGCCCGCAGGGATTCCAACTCCGCCTGGCGTGGTTGCATTTGACGCAGCAGCCAGTCCAGATGCTTGGCTGTGTCGTAGGACTCGACGTGCCGCTCAGAGCAAAGAAACCAGCCGGAAAACGGATTGATCTGCGTGACCCCGCGCTGCTGGTGGGATTCACCGACCCGCTGGCAGGTGGTCGGGCTCAGGCCAAGCGCCGAACTGACCGAGACCGGGTCAGCCGAGTCATGGTAAAGGCGCAGGGTGACATACGTCTCCTCGCAGCTGGGATAGTCATCAATCACGGCCCGGAACGTGCGCACCTCCCGGTGACGAGCCCGGAGCCATCAGGTTGGTTTCATCAATCAGCAAATCAAGCGCAGTGCTGGGCCGTCGGCTTCCTGCCGACTAACCCTTGCGGCCCATGGGGGCGGCGAGTGGCGGCTGGTCGGTGGCCCCCACGTCTCCTTCGCGGCCCGTGGCCCGCTCGAAGCGCAGGAAGGCCCGCCGGACTTCCTGGCCGTCGGGCGACGTGGCGACGATGGGAATCTCGTGTTCGCCGTCGGGAAAAACAAAGTGGTAGCGGAAACTGCCATCCGGCCGCAGGCCGATCTCGCGTCCGTCGACCGTGACCTTCGCATCCGGATGTGTGCCGCCGTAAAAAATGACCTCGGCATTGACGTGGAGGAAAAATTCCCGCGAAGCAGGTTGGCTGAATGGCTGGGCGCTCCAACTGGCCCCGAGGCTCCAACTGCTCTCGGCACCCCAGCTCGAAGGGGCAAACTCCGACCAACTGGACAACGCGGATGACGCGGGTCCGCTGCTCCACGAGGAGCCGAGCAGGCCGAAGAGCGCGAGGAATCCGCTGGAAACCCCGCCCGGTGCCTCGCCCCACGATGCGGGCGCCGCCTCGCCCCAGGAACTCGGCGCGAAGCCGCCGGAAAAGAGGCTTGCGCTGGGCGAGCTGAGAAAACGTCCGAGGTCGCCCGAGGTGAGCGAGCCGAGGTGCGTGCCCAGCAGCGTGTCGAGAACGATGCGCTGGGCACCACTGAGTTTGCCGACCGGAAAATCGCCACGCTCCTGCAAACGCGCCAGCGCCTCGGCCAAGCTTTCGCCCTCGTGCATTTCGCCGCGCAATTTTTCGACCAACTGTTGGAAGGTCACGTGGAAGGGCATGTTGGCAAAGACCGGATCACCCAGCCCGGCCAGCGTGTCCCGCGGAGTGAGCACCGTGCTCGAGCGGGTCAGCGCTTGCCATTCTCCATCATCGTAAAGTCCGAGTTCGACCACATAGGCCGCGTCCGCCTCGCGGACTGCGAGATACCAACTGTTCGTCTCCCCCGGGATGCGCACTTCACCCTCGTGATCCTTCGCACCCTGACGCATGTGTCGGAGGAAAATCCGGCCGGCCATCCCATCGGTCAGAGTGTAATCCCAGTAACAAAAGAGCCAGTGGGGTTCCTGCGCGACGACAAAGATGCGCTCCTCCCCGTAGCTGCGCGGCAGTTCGCCGAGTTGGTCCAGCAGCGGCGCCGCTTTCTTGCCGGCCCCCGGGGCCTTGGCCTTGCCCGGCTTCGCCTTCTTGGACGCCGGCTTGGCCACCTCGAACTTGTGCACGTCTTCGGCAACTTTGGCGCGAACGGTGCGCTTCGGGGCGGCTTTTTTGGTTGCCGTCTTGGCTTTGGGCTTGGTCGTCTTGGTTGGCTTTTTCATGGCTTCACGAGCGTTGATGCCCGAGGTGATTGACACGGAGAATTCCTGCCCCTTTGTTTGGTGTAAAGAGTTTATCCCGTTCGGGTCCTGTTTGCCTCCCGGGTCGCGGCCGATCCGCGCAGGAATTCTTCCCGGCCGTATTTCGAGAGGACGAGGCGGCTGATCGCATCCTCCAGAGCCCCGGGGGGCAACCAGGGAAAGTTGGCCGCCGCCAGTGCCGCTCCGAGCAGGCGGCCGTCCTCCGCCCCGGGCGGGGCAGGCTGGATCGACGCTTGATGGAGCAAACCGGCCTTGGTCCGGCGCTGGGCCCCGCCCGCGATCTTCTTTCCGGCGCTGAGAATGTCGTGCCGCACCGGCCGGGCAAAGCACTCCTGCCCCGCCGGTGATTCCTCATCCGACAACCCGGCCGCGACCCCCATGCTTTGCAGGGCCCCCGCGAGGGCCTCGTGCAGTTGCCGGTAGCTTTCCGTCGGCCGCAGGCCCGCCCACGGTTCGCTGCGCGGCACGGCCAATGAAAAGGTCAGATCGCCTTCATGCACCACCACGCCTCCGCCCGTCCAGCGGCGGCAAACCGGCAGGTCGGGGCGCACCGCGGCCGCCTCGGCCCAGGGAACGAAATAGCCGGCGCTAACCCACGGCCCGGACCAGCGAAAAATGCGCAGCACGGGGTGCGTTGCGTTCTGCAGCAGGGCTTCGTCGCAAGCCATCTGCTCCGGGCCATCACGTGCCACGGGATCAAGCCAGAGCCCCAGACGTGTGAAAACCGGCGCGGCGCGGCCTGGGAAAATGCATGGCCGCGCCATCCGCCCGAGAGGTGCGCGGCTAATCGAGCAACTCGGGCGGCAGTTTGCCGCCATGCTTGGCGATCTGCTGCAGAACCTGCTTGTGCAGCCAGATATTCATGGCCGCTGAGTCGCTCATGTCGCCGGTGTAGTTCAACTCCTTGGCCAGTTCCTTTCGGTCGGAGAGGCTGCTCTCCATTCCAACAAGCTTCATGAGGTCAACGATTGAGGTTTTCCAACCGAGTTTTTCCTTCGAGGCCGCCGCCAGCCCGTCGAGGTAGGCGGTCACGTCGATAGGTTCAACCGGCACGATCACGGCTTCCGCGACAGCAACAACATCCACTGGAGTGCTCGCGCTTGCCGCTGGCGCTTCGGACGGCGTGGCGGGGGCGGGGGCTTTTGAGCCGAAGACTTTGCTGATGATGGTGGAGAGGAGTCCCATGATAGTGTGGTTGGTTTATTTGTTGGAGAAAAGGGATGCCAAAGCGGGGATTTGTTTGATCACCGCGTCGACCGCATCGGGGCCGGCCACGGACTTGGCTTGATCGAAGAATTCGGTGGCCAGCGGCGCGGCCTTGTCGAGCGGAACGCCTGCACCTTGCAGGGCCCCGACGACCTCCGCAGCCCCGCCGAGGTTGCCGCCGAGCATTTCGCCGGCCTTGGCCAGCAGACCGCCGAGTGCCCCGCCACCACCGTCGCCGCCCGCCGGGGCCGAGGACATGAGGTCCGCCGCGCCCGGAAGCAACGCGAGCATGGCGTCGAATTGCGTGCCGGCGGCCTTTTGCTTGACGAAGTTCAGGAGGATGCCGACGCCAGCGCGAACCGCGGCTTCCGGCAGATTGAGACTTTGACTGAGGGATTTAATGATTTGCTCCATGGGTAATCTGCTTTTAGGCCCAGACCATTCCCCCGGCGAGGCAAAAACACCCGCCATCTGTCGATCTCGTCTGTTCAGTAATCCGATCCCCCCGCCGGGGGATTGGCGTCATCCGCATCAAGGATGCGCCCGAGCGCGTCGTAGAAGTCATCAAGCGCTTCGTCCGGGACCATGATGGTGTCCCGCCGGCCGTTCACGTCCTCGGTGATTTTGAGCACGCGGCCGCGGCTGTTTTCCTTGAAATCGAGGAAGAAGATCTTTCTTCCTGCGACGATTTTTTCCGAGGCCAAGACTTTGTCCGGGCTCCGCGAATGGTCATCCCTCATAGTTTTCGCTCCCTGCGTCTCGCGGAAATTAATATCCAAGCGGCCGGAACGGCGAGCAAGGAGAAAAGATTCAGCGCCATGGAAACCCCGTGCCAGAGCCGGAACCCCTCGGTGCCGGGGGCATGGCCGGCGAGGGCCGGGGCGATGAAGGCTGGGATGCTGGCCAGGGCCCCGAGGGCGAGCAATTGCAGGACCAGGGCGGCGACCGCGCAACGCCCGCCACGCCGGTGCGGCCAGAGGAGCGCTGTGGCCAGGATCCCCAGCACGATGGTGACGGTGAAGTAGGCCGGAAAAAGCGCCGTGGTCACCTCGCCGGCTCGCTCGCGCGGGAAGACGCCGAAGAGTGTTCGTGCAACCCCGAAGGTGAAGAACCACAGCACCCCCGTCCACGCACCGACCAGCCAGGCATGCAGTCTCATGCGCGTAATCCCACGGCTGTCTCAACGCGGGCCATGACCGCCGCGGCCAATTTGTTCGCGTGCCCGGCACCGCGCCGCAACACCTCGTCCACATGCGCGGGCTCGGCTTCCAGCTCGGCGCGCCGGGCTCTCATCGGGGCAAAATACTCCCATACTGTGCCGAAGAGTTCCTTCTTGAAATCCCCGTAGCCCGTCCCGCCGGCCCGGAATTTTTCCGCCATCGCCTTTGCCTGCTCCGGGGTGGCGAAGAGCTTGTAGAGTTGGTAGATCGACGACGCCTCCGGGTCTTTCGGTTCCTCCACGGGCGTGGAATCGGTCACAATGCCCATGATCTTTTTTTTCATCGCCTTCTCGTCGGCGAAAATCTCGATCGTGTTGCCGTAGCTCTTGCTCATCTTCGCGCCGTCCGTTCCGGGCACGAGGGCCGCGTCCTCGCGGATGCTGGCCTCCGGCAACTTGAAGACCGGGCCGAAGGTTTCGTTCATCTTCACCGCGATGTCCCGCGTGACTTCGAGGTGTTGCTTCTGGTCCTTGCCGACTGGGACCATATCGCTGTCATAGATCAGGATGTCCGCCGCCATCAGCACCGGGTAGGCGAAGAGCGCGTGGGTCGGCGCGAGACCGCGGCTGATCTTGTCCTTGTAAGAATGACACCGCTCCAGCAGCCCCATCGGCGTGACCGTGCTCAGCAGCCAGGTCAGCAGCGGGACGGCGGGAATGTCCGACTGGCGGAAAAGATAGGCCTGCGACGGGTCGAGCCCGCAGGCAAGGAAGTCGAGGGCCACGTCGCGCGAGTAACGCCGCAGGGCCGCGGGATCCTGCAAGGTGGTCAGGGCGTGGAGATCGGCGATGAAATACAGTGCCTCTCCCTCGTGCTGCAGTTCCACGGCAGGCCGCATCATCCCGAGGTAATTCCCGAGATGCAGGGCGCCGGAGGGCTGGATGCCGGAGAGAATGCGTTTCATCGCGGTGGGAATCTAGCCTCCGCCGCGGCGCGAGCGAAGGAGATTCAGCGGACCCGGGCCCGACCCGGCACCCCGCCTAAGCGTGGTTTCCACTCAGTAAACGTAGTCCTCCGGCAGCGGAAACGCGTTCCGGATGAGCGTGATCGCGGGGTTCTCGCGTCCGGTGGCCACGATCTCGACGATGTCGAAGCGGAAACGGATGTCCGGGAAATTGAGCAGCCGCAGCCAAGCCATCGCCCCGCGCGCGATCAAGCGTTGCTTGGCGTAGTCGACGGCCTCCGCCGGACGCCCGCGCTCCTCCGTGGCCCGCGTCTTGACCTCGACAAAGACCAGCGTGTTTTCCGGCTTGTCGCGGCAGACCAGATCGACCTCACCTCCGCCCGGCGCCCGGAAGTTGCGGTAGAGGATACGGAAACGCTGCCGCTGCAGATACGCCGCCGCGACCTCCTCGCCCCATTGGCCGAAAACCAGATGTTCAGGGAGTGGCTTCGGGCGCTCTTTGCGCCTGAGCCACCGGGGCAAAAGACCGGCGGTGTGCGGGGCTGGGTCCATGGCGTCGGAGGGCCTCAAGGTGCCCGGGCACACCATACCCTTTATGCCGGGCGAATCCATACTGCGGATAGGCCGCATCGAGTTCCATCATCAGACGGTCGCGCGTCACCTTGGCCATGATGCTGGCCGCCGCGATGCTCACGCTCAAGCCGTCGCCCCCCACCACTGCGGTGTGTGGCACGGGCAGGCCGCGCACCGGCCGGCCATCGACCAGCGCGTGTCCGGGCGCGCGTGGCAACG
>JBGSSV010000209.1:0-25021 GCA_041736875.1 Chthoniobacterales bacterium
GTCGATCCAGGCGTAGAAGGCGGCTTGAGGCTCCTCAATGAGCACCACCCGGGGCAAGCCGGCTCGGGCGGCCGCCTTGACGGTCAATTCCCGTGCGACTTCGTCGAACGAGGCGGGCAGCGTCAGCACCAAGTCTTGCTCGGCCAGCGGGGCGTGGGCGCCGGGGGCGGCCGCAGGGGACTCCGTCTCCGGGAAAAAATCGTCAGTCGCCATGGAGCCCATCAATTTAGCTTGGACGCCCCGCCGCGCGAGGCGGATATTGCGAGCCATGGCGAAAGACCATCTGGAAGAGCAAATCACGGAACTTGGCCGCAAGGCGCGGGCGGCCGCCCGCGCGCTGGCTTTGTGTCCATCGGACGCGAAGAACGCCGCCTTGCAGGCCATGGCCGATGCGCTTGAGGCGGCTGCCTCCGAGATACAGGCAGCCAACGCCCTCGATCTCGAGGCTGGTCCCGGCTACGGCCTCAATGCCGCCGCGCTCGACCGCCTGCGTCTGACGCCGGACCGTATTGCCGCCATGGCCCGCGGGGTGCGCGAGGTGGCCGGGCTGCCCGATCCGGCTGGTGGGATCATTCGCGAATGGACGCGCCCGAATGGAATGAAGATCACCAAGATCCGCGTGCCGATCGGCGTGGTCGGGATCATCTACGAATCGCGTCCGAACGTGACCGCGGATGCGGCCGTGCTTTGCCTCAAGTCCGGCAACGCCTGCATCCTGCGTGGCGGCAAGGAGTCGATTCACTCGAACCTCGCCATCGCCCGCGCCTTGTCGGCCGGAGCGGTCAACGCAGGGCTGTCGGCCGATGTCATCCAGCTTGTCCCCTTCACCGACCGCGAGGGGGTGCGTCTGCTCGCCCAGATGGATCGCTATCTCGACGTGATTGTGCCGCGCGGGGGTCACGCCTTGATCGAGGCGGTGGTCGAGCACGCGCGCATGCCGGTGATCAAGCACTACCACGGGGTTTGTCATGTCTATGTCGATGCGGCAGCCGACCTGGCCATGGCCGAGCGCATCGCGGTCAACGCCAAATGCCAGCGCCCGGGTGTCTGCAATGCGATGGAAACCTTGCTCGTTCACCGCGACGTGGCGGAAAATTTCCTGCCCTCCGCCGCGGCCGCCTTCCGCGCCGCGGGGGTTGAGCTGCGGGGCGACGCACGCACGCTCGAGGTGCTCGGGACCGCCGTCAAGCCGGCCACGGAGGAGGATTGGACGACGGAATACCTCGAACTCATCCTCAGCATCCGCGTGGTCGATTCCCTCGAGGAGGCGGTCGATCACGTCGAGCACTACGGTTCGCACCACAGCGACACCATTGTCACCGCCGACGAGCCGGCCGCCCGCCGTTTTCTCGCCGCGGTGGATTCCGCCGCGGTGTTTTGGAATGTCTCGACCCGGTTCAGCGACGGCGGGGAATTCGGTTTCGGCGCGGAAATCGGGATCAGCACAGACAAATTGCACGCCCGCGGGCCGATGGGGCTGGAGGAGCTGACCACTTACAAATACCTGGTGACCGGGGATGGGCAGATTCGCGTGTAACCATGGGCAAGACCGTGCAGGTTTTCTACGAAGGCCGGGTCCAAGGGGTCGGGTTTCGCTACGGAACCCGCCGGGTCGCGGCGGGTTTCGACGTTGCGGGCTATGTGCGCAACCTGCCCGACGGGCGCGTGGAGCTGGTGGCCTCGGGCGAGCCGGTCGAAGTGGAGCAATTTTTGCAGGCCTTGCGTGAGAGCGACTTGGCCGGGCATATTGAGACCGAGGTGGCGGCGGAGATCGCCCCGGCTGCCCGCTTCAAAGGATTCACCATTCTCCCATGAGCACTCTCCCGGTTGAAATCGAGCATCTGACCAAGGTTTTCCGCGTGCCGATGCGGCGCGAGCGGGTTGTTGCCGTGCGAGACCTCTCGCTCGAGGTTCGACCCGGCGAGGTCTACGGCCTGCTCGGACCCAACGGCTCGGGCAAGAGCACGACCTTGAAGATCGCACTCGGTCTGGTCTCGGCCACGCGGGGGAAGACCCGCGTGTTCGGAGAGGACAGCCGGTTGGTGCGCAGCCGCAAGGATGTCGGCTTCCTTCCCGAGAACCCGTATTTTTACAAGTTCCTCACCGGGGCCGAAACGGTGAAATTCTTTGGCAAACTCGGAGGCCTGAGCGGTCCGTCCCTCGAGGCTCGCGTCTCGGAGTTGCTGGACTTGGTCGGTTTGGCCGACGCGCGGGACCGGCGGGTCGGCGCCTATTCCAAGGGCATGCTGCAGCGTATCGGCCTGGCCCAGGCGCTGGTGCAGGATCCCGGTCTGCTCGTGCTCGACGAACCGACCGCCGGCGTGGATCCCGTCGGCTCGCGGGAGATTCGCGACCTGATCCTGGCGCTCAAGCAGCGCGGCAAAACCATCCTCCTCTGCTCGCACCTGCTTTCCCAAGTGCAGGAGATTTGCGACCGCGTCGGCATCCTCGCCCGCGGCGAGCTCGTGCGGGAGGGGCGGGTTGACGACCTGCTCTCGGTGCGTGACCGCACGGAGATTGTGGTCGAGGGGGTGTCGGCCGAGCGGCTCGATGCCCTCGCGCAGGCGGCGGAAAAACTCGGACTCAAGATCGTCTCGACCGGACCCACGCGAACCACCTTGGAGCACCTTTTTCTCGAGGCGATCGAGCCGGGGCAATCAGCCGACGCGGGGTCGGGAGGGCGCGGCGCCGGGGCGCGGGGATGACCGTCACGCGCGGAGCCCTCGAGGGCATGCTGGTCTGCTCCCGGAATCCGCAGAGCGACGGCCGTGGCAGTTTCGATGTGCTCTCGAATCGCGAGGACCTGGCCGCGGCCGGGGTGGATCTCGGCCTTGGGCAGGACAATTTGATTTGAACCCGCCGTGGTGTGTTGCGGGGCCTGCACTACCAGAGCCGCCGTCCGCAGGGAAAGCTGGTCACTGTGCTGGTCGGGGAGGTCTACGATGCCGCGGTGGACCTGCGTCCGGATTCGCCGACCTACGGCCGCTCCACCGGCCGCGTCCTGCGGGCCGCCGACCATCTCAGCCTGTGGCTGCCGCCGGGGCTGGCCCATGGGTTTCTCGCCCTGAGCGAGGAGGTCGTTTATTTCTACAAAGTCAGCGCCGCGTGGGACCCTGAGGAAGCGCATGTGCTGGCTTGGGATGACCCGGCTGCGGCGGTCGACTGGCCGCTGGCCGGGGGCGAAAAGCCGGTCTTGTCCGCCCGAGACCGGGCCGGCCGTTCCTTCGCTTCCATTCGCGACGGGCTGCGCTGAACCTTTGGGGGTTGGCAAGCGACGCCGCGTGGGAAAAACTGGCCGCACGATGAGCGCGCCCGAACAAATGATGGTGCCCGTGTCCCCGCGGCACGCGGTCCTGCTCGCGCCGGAATACAGCCAACTCATCGGCCGCGCGCCCGAGCATGATTTTGTCATGCGCACCATCGCCCACCGCGAAGCCAACGGCCTGCCGCTCATGTCGGCCGAGATGGTCATTGCCGGCAAGGACACGCGGAAACAATTTCCGCTGGCCGAGCAATATCCCATGCATTTTCGCAAAACGTATTTCCCCGGACGCCTGCACGGAGATCCGTCCGTCGAGTTCGCCAACCAACAGCGGGCCTCGGAAATCCTCGAAGCTCCCCCGCCGATCGGATGGACCAGGGACACCTTCCGTTCGTGTTTCGTCCCGGGGAAGCCCTATTCGCGACTCACGCCGTTCGGGGCCGAGCCGGTGGAAAACAACGTGTTGATCGCCGAAGATTTGAATCTGGCGGCCGCGGTCGGCCTTTGGTGGCTGTGCGGCCAGACCTTCGCGCAGTTGGGCCGTCTGCACGCCGCGGGCTTAGTCCATGGTGACATGGAACTGCACAACATCACCGTCGCTCCCGCTCCCGCCGAGGTTGTGCTGATTGATTTCGAACTGGCCAAGGGACGAGAGGATTTCTCCGACGAAGAGTGGAACAAGCACACTCGGGCCGACTTTACCGAGCTGCTCAAGGAGGCGGTCTACCTCCAGTGTGCCCTCGGCCGTCAACCCGGGCCGTTGGCCGAGATGGCCATCGAGCGAATGGCCGACCTTTTTCCGTCCCCCGGCCGCTTCGAGCGCAGCATCCGCCGACAGGCTGCAGTCTAGGCCCTCCGCGCCTCCGGCTTGCGGCCAAGGATGAGGCGGTGTTTAATACCCGATCAATCACGGATGGGTGACAGAGCGGTCGATTGTGCACGCCTGGAAAGCGTGTGTGCCGCAAGGCACCGGGGGTTCGAATCCCCCCCCATCCGCCATCCGCCGTGAAGCCTCCCGGGGGATGAAGAACGCCGTTCGAGCCGAGGCCGCAGGCCGAGACAGGTCGCCGCGGCGACCAATCCCTCCGTGGGGCACGACTTTCAGCGCCGGTTCTGGCTGAGCAACTCGGCCAGGAGGAGAGCGGTCGAGACCAAGGCGGTGAAGCTGAGGGCGGCGAAGAGGAGGTCGATGAGTTGGTTCATGCCCCCATTCCATCACGGGGGGTAGGACATGGGCCGGGGCAGGCCTCTCAAAAAAAAACACCGGCAGGACGCTGGGTCTTGCCGGTGTGGTGAGGGAAGCAGGCGTCAGGCGCCTTTCGGATTCGGCCCGTAGGCGTTCTCGCCCGGCTGGCTGTCGGTGCAGGCGAAGACTAGGAGGACGATGATGCCGATGAGCGGCACGAGGGCGATGAGCATCCACCATCCGGACTTGCCGATGTCGTGCAAGCGGCGGACGCCGAGGGCGATGCCGGGAATCAGGACGGCCAGGGAGTAGAGGCCACCAATGATGCCGCCGGTTCCGATGACACTGTCGATGATGTTGGCGATGACCGCGGCGATGATGTTGAACAAAACGAACATCCAGTAAGCCTTGCGCCGGGCGCGGCCGGTGAAGGTGAAATAGTTTTTCCAAGCGTCGATATACCAGTTCATTGTTTTCTCCTTTGTGTTTGGTTTGGTGGGTGGGACTGCAACGGTGATGTAGTCAGGAATCGTTCCCCGGGCAAAGTCTAAAGTGCCGCAGGGTGGGTGCAGTTCACGGTGGATCGCGATCCACCTCAGGAAAAGTTTTTGCCCAACCAGTCGGCGGCGAGGAGGAAGTCTTCCTTGGCGAGGTTGTGGCCGGTGTCGCGCCACTCGAGGGTGAGGTCGGCTCCGGCTTGCGAGAGGATGACGGCGAGCTTTTCCGCCCCGGCGGGAGGAATCATCTGGTCGTGGCGTCCGGCGAGCAGAAGCACGGGCGTTCGGCCGAGGTCGGTCGGATGAGGGGGCTCAAGGGGAACCATGGCCCGGAAGAGGACGGCGCCGGCGAGGAGTCCGGGGCGCAGAAGGAGCATCGAGGCGGCGATGTTGGCTCCGTTCGAATAGCCGACGGCGATGATTTGTCGGAGACTTTGTCGCGCGGACTGGTCCTCGACGAAATCGGCCAACTCGTGCGTGCGGCGGATCAGGTCGTCCTCGTCGAAGACGCCCGGGGCAAGCCGGCGGAAGAAGCGCGCCATGTCGCCCTCCATCACCTGACCGCGCGGACTCAGGCGGGCGGCACCGGGCCGGAGCCGGGCGCCGAGGTCCATCAGGTCATGCTCGCTCCCGCCGGTCCCGTGGAGGAGGAGCAGGGCGGGGGAGGTGCCGGGTTGGAAGACAAAGTGCATGGGACGGAAGTTTTCAGTGTTCGGTTTTCAGCATTTGCTGAGGCTGTCGGATGGTCGTCCGTAGCGTGCTGCTGTCCTGAAAGCTGTAAACTGAACACTGAACACTCCGCCGTGTTACGCCGCGGACGTGGATTTCGTGGGAGCTTCGACGTGCAGTTCCGCGACGATCTTTTCCACCGCTGCGGCGGCGGTGAGGCCGTGTTTGGCGCGGAGGATGGGGATGCTGCCATGTTCGATGAATTCGTCGGGCCAGCCGATGCGGACCACGGGCGTATGGATGCGGGCCTCGGCTAGGGCCTCCATCACGGCGCAGCCGTAGCCGTTGGCCAGCGCGTGGTCCTCGAAGGTGCAGACGACCTCGGCGGCGCGGGCGAAGAACTCGAGGGTCTGCCGGTCGAGCGGTTTGATCCAGCGGGCGTTGATCACGGCGGCGTCGATGCCCCGGGCGGCGAGAAGATCGGCGGTTTCTTCGGCCATTTCGACCATGTTGCCGAGGCCAAGGAGGAGGACGCGCCGGCCGTGCCGCAGGACTTCGCTTTGCCCGATCTCGAGGATCTGGGGGTGGGCCTTGGGCTGGGCACCGGTGCCGGCTCCGCGAGGGTAGCGAATGGCGATGGGGCCGGCGTGGTAATTGGCCATGGTCCAGAGCATGTCGACGAATTCTTCTTCGTCCTTGGGCTGCATCTGGATGAGGTTGGGGATGTGGCGGAGGTAGCCGATGTCGAAGAGTCCGTGGTGAGTCGGGCCGTCATCGCCGCTCAGCCCTGCGCGGTCCATGCAGAGCGCGACGTTGAGGTTCTGCAGCGCGATGTCATGGATGATCATGTCGTAGGCGCGCTGCATGAAGGTGCTGTAAATGGTGAGGAAGGGCTTGAGGCCCTGGGTGGCGAGGCCGCAGGCGAAGAGAGCGGCGTGCTCCTCGGCGATGCCGACGTCATAGTAGCGCTTGGGGTGGCGCTGCTCGTAAATGGAGAGCCCGGTGCCACCGGCCATGGCCGCGGTGATGGCGACGATGCGGTTGTTGTGGTCGGCGAAATCGGCCAGCTTGGTTCCGAGCAAATGTGAATAGGTCGGCCCGGCGGCCGGCTCGGTTTCGCCGGTGTCGGCCTTGAACTTGCCCAACCCGTGGAATTTATCCGGCTGTTGCAGGGCCGGGGCATAGCCTTTGCCCTTGGTCGTGAGGATGTGGAGGATGACCGGCTCGTTCTGGGTCTTGAGAAATTCGAAGGTGCGGGTCAGCAGGGCGGTGTCGTGCCCGTCGATCGGCCCGTAGTAGCGGAACCCGAGGTCCTCGAAGAGAACGCTGGGCAGGAGCATGTGCTTGACCCCGCTTTCGACTTTGTGGGCGAGGTGGAGGGCGCCTTTGCCGCCGATGGATTGGATGAATTTGGCCACCTGCTCATGGAGGTGCGCGTAGCCGGGGTTGGCGCGGATCTCGTTGAGGTAAGCGGCCATGGCGCCGACATTTTTCGAGATGGACCACTCGTTGTCGTTGAGCACGACGATGAAACGCTTGGTGTCGTCGGCCGCGTTGTTCAGGGCCTCGAAGCTGACCCCGCAGGTGAAGGCGGCGTCGCCAGCCACGACGACGACATGCTCGTCGGATCCGCGCAGGTCGCGCCCCACGGCCATGCCAAGGCCGGCCGAGAGGGCGGTGCCGGCGTGGCCAGCACCGTAGGCGTCGTGCTCGCTCTCGGTGCGGAGGAGGAAGCCGTTGAGTCCTTCGTGCTGGCGGATGGTGTCGATGCTTTGGCGCCGACCGGTCAGCATTTTGTGGACGTAGCCCTGATGGCTGACGTCGAAGAGGATTTTGTCCTTGGGGGAGTTGAACGCGCGGTGGAGGGCGATGGTCAGTTCGACGACGCCGAGGTTGGGGCCGAGGTGGCCGCCGGTCTGGGCCACGGCGCGGACCAGCTCGTCGCGGATCTCCTGAGCGAGACGGGGGAGGTCTTTCTCCGGCACGGCGCGCACGTCGGCCGGGCTGTTGATCTTCGGGAGAATGGGGAGATCAGTCTTCTTCACGTTCATGAAATTCTTCCAGCGCGACGGTTCCATCGGCCTGCCGCGCAATGAGGCGGACTTTCTGCTCGGCCGCCTCGAGTTTTTCCGCGCAAAGGCGGGCGAGGGCCACGCCTTCCTCGTAACGGGCGAGCATTTCTTCGAGCGGGAGCTTGTCTTCCTCGAGTTGGGCCACGATGCCGTCAAGTTCGCGCATGGCCTCCTCAAAACTGCGCGGGGGTCCGGCGGGCTCCTTTTTTCGGGCGGGCGAACTCATGGAGTCTCCCGTTTCGTCCAGCGGTCTCGGTTGGAGTAGAAGACGGTTTCGTTGTCCACCGGCAGCGGCGTGAAGAACTGGAGCGGGAAGCGGCTGAGGTCGGCGGAGCGCATGATGAAGGGCGCCCACTCGCGGTAATCACCCTTGGCGATCTGCGAGAGGAACGGCCGGTTTCCGGATACGGGCGTAAGATAGATGCCATTGATCGGTCCGCCGAGATATTTGTAATCGTGCAGGGTGATAAACTGCTTGATCGTCGTGGGGAGAAGCAGGGACAGGCGACCGCCATACCAAGCCGTGGCCCACGGCATGTCGGAGCAGAGGATTTCCCCCGGATCCATCCACCGGCTGATGGAGTTGATCAAGGGGGGCACGTAGGGGGGCCAGTTGATCCGCGTCGGGGGCGTGGTGAGGAGATTGATCGCCATGGGCAGGGCGGAAAGCACAAAGACCAGCGAGATGAAGGCGACGCGGGCGGGGGCGAACCGAAGATCCGTGCGCCCCCAGAGCACAAGGAGAAAGGCCATTCCGTAAGCGATGAAAACGGGGAGGAAAAGCATGTGGAGCTGATTGACCGAGACATTTTCGGTCGGGGCAAACATGGCCATGCCGAGGGTGGCTCCGATCCACATGGCGACGAAAGCCCAGCGCAGGAGGTTGGCCGTGGGCCGGCGGAAGATGTGCAGGAGGGCGAAGAAGAAAGCGGTGGCGGCGGCATTGTAGCCGACGTAGCCGAAGAGATTCTCCATTTGCCCGACGAGCCCGCTGCGCACCTTGCTCTTGACCGCGCCAAAGGCAGTCATGTCGGGCTGGAGATTGCCCATGAAGGCGAGTTCGGAAGTTCCGGTGCCGTCGATGATGCCGTAAAAGGAAAGTCCGAGCGGATTGCCGCAGACGAGGTAGTTCCGCACGAGCCAGGGGGCAACCGTGGCGGCGAAGACGAAGAAGACGAGGAGGCCGCTGACGGCCCGCGGTCGGAAGAAGCCGAAGACAAAAGCGAGAAAACCGCCGAAAATCCAGACGCAGACGGGTTGGGTCAGGGTCATGACTCCGAGCAGAAGGGCCGCGCCGGCCAGGGAGAGGAGCATCCGGGTGGTCTGTTTGTCCTCACGGGCTTCCACGGCGAAGTGGGTCAGCAGGGCGACAAGCGCGAAGAGGAAAAAGGCCGGCATCTGCGGCAACCCCGAGACGGAGAATTGCCACATCATGTCAGTCAGGAGCACGAGCCCGGCGGTCATCCAGGCAATCTGCCGGTCGAAGACCCGGCGGATGAGGAAGAACCAGACGAGGACTCCGGCGAGGAAAAACGCCGTGCCGGCGGCGGCGATGGCGCGGTCGCCGATGTAGACCAAGTCGGTCGGTTCCATCGGCCACCAGCGTTTGATCGGGCGGAGCACGACGGCGTTGATGGCTGGGTTGACCGGGGCGTTGTAGGTTTCTGGAAAAACGCCGCCGGGCAGTTCCTCGCGGTGGTTGAGCAGTTGCCAGATGGCGAGGGGGCGGACGTAGAGCGTGGAGTAGCCGGCCCCGGCGGCGATCTGCCGCCCAACCTGTGCCTGATCCATGGCTGCCTCGGAGTTGAGCCCGCGGAAATTGAGAAAGAGGTAGAGTGCGACGAGGCCGCCGACCGCGGCGAAGAAGGCGATGCGTAGGATGACGGTGCGCAGCGGGCCTGCTTCCAATTGGTGGACCAGTTCCTGCAGTTGGGGAGATTCTCCTTGGTTCATGCGCGCGAGGGGTTTTGTTTAGCGGCGGTTGGGGCGGGCGTCCATGTTGAAGCGGATGTTCAGCGCCAGCGCGGGCGGTCGGCGAAGAAGATGGATTCGCCGTCGATCGGCAGGTTGACGGCGGATTTGAGCATCCAGTTGCGCAAGTCCTCCTGCTTGATTTCCCGCGCGACGAAGCGGGCCCATTCGCGGTAACGGCCGTTGATGATTCCGGAGAAAGCTGGTTGGTTCGCGCTGAAAGGCGTGAGGTAGAGGGCGACGAGCGGTCCGCCGAGGAATCGCTCGGCGCTGATGATCTCGAATTGCTCGATCGTGGCCGGCACGAGCAGTGAGGTCCGGCGGGCATACCAGGCGGTGGCCCAGGGTATGTCGGAAGCCATCGCCTCGCCTGGCTCAACCCAGTCCTGGAAGCGTTCAACCAAGGGGGGAAGATAAGGCGGCCAGTTGAGGCGCTTGGGCGTGCTCATCATGCCGAGAACCAGCGGCAGGCTCACGGCGGCGTAGAGCAGGCCGATGAAGGCGAAGCGCAGTAGCGGTTGTTTCAGATCAAGGCGGTTCCAGACGAGAAGGAGGAAGGCCAGCCCGTAGGCGGTCATAATCGGGGTGAGAAGGACCTGGAGTTGGCCGGCGGCATAGCCCGGCTTGGCCCCGAAGATGCACATGCCCGCGGTGACCCCGGTCCACATGAAGAGCACCGCCCAGCGAAACTGTGCGGCCTGCCAGCGGCGGAAGGGGTGGAAGACGACGGCGAGGAAAAAGGCGACAGCCACCACGTTGCCGCCAAGCGACTGGAGCCATCCGTTGGCGAGGTCGAGGGTTTGGCTGCCGAGGTTGGCGGTGAGATCGGCCCAGCGAAAGTGGATGAGTGGTTCGAAGTCGGCCAGCCAGGTCAGCCGATCGGTGTCATGCGGCCGGGCCAGCTCGTAATAGGCGAGGCCGAAGGGATTGCGCAGCGCCAGCCAGTTGTGCGCCATCCAGGGGAGCAGAGGCAGGGCGTAGACCGCCGGAAGGCTGAGGGCCACGACGGGGCGGGGGCGCACGAGGGTGAGGACAAAAATCCAGAAACCGGCGAAGAGGCCGGCCGCGGCGCCATCACCGAGCGTGGTCAGGCCGAGCAGGAAGGCGGCGAGGACCAGTGCAGCGGCCGACCGCCGCTCCCGTCCCGCGTCACGGTCCTCCATCGCATGGAGCAGGGCCAGCAGCGCCGCGCTGAAAAAAAAGAGCATGGGCATCTGCGGCAGACCGGAGAAGGCGAAGCGCCAGCAGAGGTCGCTGGCCACGACCAGTCCCGTGGCCAGCAGGGCCAGTGTCTGGTCGAAAAGCCGGCGGATGAGCAGGTAGGTGAGGAGAAGCGAACCGGCGAAAAAGAGAAATCCCGTCGTGGCAATGGCGCGTTCGGGCGAGAAGACGAGATTCCCGGGCGCCATGCGGGAGGCGGTGCCGGTCAGCCAGAGCACCGGCGCATGCACCACGGGTCCGAGCGGCGGCTGGCTCGCATCCGGCAGCGGTGAGGGGGTTCGTCCGGTCCGCATGAGCGCCAGATGCAGGGCGAGCGGGCGGACATAGAGTGTGGTGTAGCCCTGGCCGGTGGCCAGTTGGCGGGCGATCTGCGCCTGGTCCATGGCCTCGGGCAGGTTGAACCCATTGAAGCGAACAAACATCCAGCCGAGGGCGAGCGAGACCAGCGCGGTGGCGATGACCACGTGCCGCACCCACTTGGCCAGCCAGCCCTGCTCGGTGGCGTGCAGGAGCCACTGGATGTTGGTTTCAAGAGCCATGGGCGATCGGATCAGCCAGCTTCGAGCCCGGGGTGTTCCCGCAGTTTGCGGTGGAGGGTTCGGCGGCTGATTCCGAGTTTTTCCGCCGCCAGGGTGCGGTTGCCGCGGCTTTCCTCCAAGGCGCGGCGGATGAGGGAGAGTTCGGTTTCGACGAGGTTGAGCGGGAGTGGTCCGCGCGGTGCCGCCCCTGACTCGGCGGTCGCACGGATGCCGGCCGGGAGATCGCGCAGGGTGATTTTCGAGCCTCCGGCCATGACCACGCCGTGTTCGATGGCGGCGCGGAGTTCGCGGATGTTGCCCGGCCAGTCGCAGGCCACGAGGCACTTGAGCGCCTCGCCGGTCAACTCGCGGAAGGGCTTGCCGTTGTCCTTGGCTGTTTCGCGCAGGAAGTGGCGGCAGAGCAGCGGGATGTCCTCGCGCCGGTCGCGCAAAGGCGGCATGCGCAGCTGGACCACGTTGAGGCGGAAGAAAAGGTCTTCGCGGAAAGTCCCGGCCGCGACCATGGCGGCTAGGTCGCGGTTCGTCGCGGCGACCAGGCGGACGTCGGCCGCCATCAGCTTGTTCCCGCCCACGCGCTCGAAGCTGCGCTCGCCGAGAACGCGGAGAATCTTGACCTGCGTGGCCGCATCGATCTCGCCGATCTCGTCGAGGAAGAGAGTTCCTCCCGCGGCTTGCTCGAAGCGCCCGATGCGCCGTTCACCCGCGCCGGTAAAGGCGCCTTTCTCGTGGCCGAAGAGCTCGCTTTCGAGCAGTTGCGGCGAGAGGGCCGCGCAATGCACCGCGACGAAGGGACCCCGCCGGCGCGGACTGAGTTGATGGATGGCGTGCGCGGCCAATTCCTTGCCGGTGCCGCTCTCGCCGGAGATGAGCACGGTGGCGCGGGACGGGGCGACCTGGCGAATAACGTCGAGGGCCTCGGTCATGGCCGGCGAATCACCGACAAAGCTCTCCAGGCGGAACCGCTTGTCGATCTGTTCGCGCAACTGGACGTTCTCGCGCTCGATCTCCGAGCCGTGGAGGGCGCGTTTGATCAGCAACTCGAGGCGGTCGATGTTGACCGGCTTGGTCACGAAGTCATAAGCCCCGTGCTTCATCGCTTCGACCGCGGCATCCACCGTGCCGTAGGCCGTCATGATGATGACCGTCGGGGGGCTGCTTTGTCGCAGGGCCCAGTCGAGGAGGTCCATGCCGCTTTCCGCGCCGAGACGAAGATCAGTCAGGAGCAAATCCACGGCCTCCGTTTCCATCACGGCCTGCGCCCCGGCCTGGTCGGCGGCCAGATAGACTTCGTAGTTTTCCTCGAGCGATCCGCGCAGGCCTTCGCGGGTGTTTTTTTCGTCATCGACGATGAGGATGGTTTTTTTCACGGCTCGCGGCGCAGGGTGCGACATTTTTTCCCATTGCCGGGGGCGGTGATGCAATGCGCAAGTTCCGGCTGGCCCTGTTTTCTCCTTGCCAAGTCCGGGCTGCGCCCTGAGGGTTTGCGCATGAAAATTGCTTTGCCGTCCGTCTCCCGCCTCTTGATGGCCGGGTTCGCCGTTGCTCTTTCTGGTCTTACCGGTTGTCAGACTCTGCCCAGCGGTGGTTCGACTTCCTTCGGCTATGATCCTGCGGTCAAGGCCCCGAAGAATCCGTCCAATGTGAAGGTCAAACTGAGCACTGGTGCGCAGCGACTCTACGTCGTCGAGGGCAACGAGGTGCTGCTGGCCACACCGGTCTGTGTCGGCACGGCGGCGACCCCGACGCCAAAGGGAGATTTCACCATTTATTCCAAGGTGGCCAACCGCCGCCGGGTCAGCAGCCCCGGAGCCGGGTATCCGATGACCTACTGGATGGAGTTCAAGCCGGCCTACGGCATGCACTGGGGCTTCGTCAAACCCTACCCGAGCACCCATGGTTGCGTGCGCATGCCGCTCAAGGCGGCGCAAAAAACGTTTGATCTCATTCGCACCGGCACTCCGATCAACATCGCGACCAGCCAGCCGTGGGATGCGACCATCGGCAAATCCCTGCCCCGTCTCGACGACTCCGCTCTGCCCGACCCGCCGCTCTCCTACATGCTGAGCCCGCAGGTTTTCGCCGATGCGCGCAAGGGCAAGATGTGGAACTTCTAGGACTGCGTCTAATCCTCCAGCAGACACGGGGTCAGCAGGTAGAGTTGGCCGGCCGGATAGTTCCCGAGGAGCGGGGCGCACTCGGTCCAAGCGCGGCTTGAGTGTGGCCACCGTGCGACCTCGCGCCGACCCCAGAAAAGATATCGCGCCTCGAGGCGCCGCGCCGCGTCGCGCCATCCTTCGGCCCCGTTCATCAGACAGTCGAGGTCGGCCCTCACCGGCGCGTAATCGAACCCTTGGCTGAACAAGTGGCCCTCGTAGCCCATGGCGAGCGGGCGGCCGAGGAGCAGAGCGGGGTGTTCGTAGGATGGTGCGGCGGCCAGTCTTGCGTTGAGGGGGACGGCACGCAGGAGCACTTGCAGGTCGGCCATTTCCGCACGGCTGGCCAGTTGGTAGCCGTGGCGTTGATCGAGTCCGACGGCGAGCGAGAGAGCGCCGGAAAAGAACAGACCAAGGCAAGCCGCGACCCTGAGCCATCCCGGCCAATGGGCCAGCACATTGGCCCACAGAAACGGCGCGAGGGCGAGGTAGCCCCAGACGAGGAGTTTGGTGTTATCCCACTCCCAAGGGGCGATGGCGAAGAGGAAGCAAAACACGAGCGTGCCGGCACCGACGATGTAGAACACGCGGGCCGTGCGGTCGCCTCCGCCGCGGCTGAAGACGACCAGTCCGAGCCAGGCGACCAGCGGAAGGAACAGGCCGAAGTTCCACCACCAGAACCAGACTCCACCGTCCTGCTGCATCCAACCCGGCGCGTAGCGAAAGGCCGAGGGTGCCCGGAATCCGGCGGTGACGAGATGAACGAGCCAGCTGGCCGGAATGATGCTGACCAGTCCGGTGACGAGGAACGGCCGGGCCAACCGCGCGCGCCAGCCCGCCAGAACGCAGGCGGCCAGGATCGCGCTGAGAAAAAGAAACGCCGGTGCGTTGAAGAGCGGCATGGCGGCGTAGAGGGCAGCCTGGGCGAGGACGGGCAGGCGCGGTCCGTCTTCCTCCCCGCGCAACTGCGCACGCCAGACGGTGAGCAGCACCAGCCCGGCCGGGAAGGCGTAAAGAAACCCTCGCTGGGTGACGAAGAGCGCGAGAAAGATATTTTTCCACGCTGTGTCCGTCTCCATCGGATCGAGAGCCCCGCCGTGCCAGAGCGCGGTCGCGGCGAGTCCGCCGGCGAAGAGGAAGGCCGCGATGGCAAAGCCGCGTCCCCAGCGCCAGAGCGCCGCTGTGGTCGCAGCGGCCCCGAGCAGCCCGGTCCAGCGCAGACCCTCATAGACCGGCACGCCGACGAACCGCAGCACCGCGTTCCACAGATCCATCCCCGGGTGGTAGGCGAAGGGAGCCCCGGCCAGGAAGGGGTTGTCCGGCCAAAACCTTCCGCCCGCCGCCCAGCGGTTGATCAGGTTCAGGTGCAGGGCCATGTCGCCGAGATTGTGCGGTGAGAGGACCCTCACCGTGTCGGCGTGTTCGTAAATGATCCAGAGGAAGGCCCGCAGCGAGGCGAGGGCGAAGACGGTGAACAAAGCCCACTCCACCGCGGTGATCTTCTGCCGCGGCGCGGATGCTCCGCGTGTCGCGAGGCCCGCCGCGGCCGCGCCCAGCACGCATGCGGTGAGGACGCCGGCCAGCGTGAGGCGTCCGGCCAACACCCCGGCCCCGGCCGCTGCCGTGGTCGTCACGGCGACAAAGACCAGGGCGCCGCAGAGGATGCGCCAGCCGATCATGGCGGTGTGCCTCCCTCCGCGGATGGCTGGGACGATCCGGGCAGGAGTCCTGCTTGGAAGAACACCGTGCATTCATCGAGACCGGAGCGCAGGTGGAAGGGGATTGCCTCAAAGCCCGGCCCGAGCTTCGGCCGCAATTCTTCCACCCGGGCCGTTTCGATCACGTGGAATTGCACCTGGGGCAGCGGGTCGGGAATTTTTCCGTCGTGGTAGCCGATGTTGGTGAAGTCCCCGAGGATCCACGGGAGCGGATAGCTGCTCTGGAGGTAGATGGCCCCGCTGATGCCGTAATGTCGCGGGTCCTGGCGAGCGAGTTCGAGCAGGGGGCCGGTCAATTTTTCCACCGAGCGATAGGTCTGCACGTAGACGTAGGGCTCGGCGTCGTTTTCGTATTCGCGGAAGTTGAGCCGCAGGGTCATTCCGAGGGAAGCGGCGAGCAGGAGCGCGCCGACTGCGCGGGTCCAGCGGTTCGGCGTGGCGGTGACGGCCGCGCCGAAAAAGAGGAACCAAGGCCAGATCATGGCCGAGAGACACCAAGGGGTTTTATACGGAACGAGGGAGTAGGCCAGGAGCACGCCTCCCCCTAGGATGGCCAGCAGGCGGGGCACGGCCGGCGCGGGCCACGCGTAGCGGACCGACCACAGCAGCCCGACCAACGCCGGCCATTCGTAGCGCGCCAGCAGAGCGAGCCAGTAGTAATTGACGAAAGGCAGCAACTCGAAGGCCGTCTTTTCATGCCCGTGGCCCGCTGCGCCCGTCTTGGTCCACGCGATCATAGCCTTGAAGGGACCGAGCAGGCCGGCCGGATGGAAAAAATTACCGCTGTAAAAAAAGGCGAGCAGCAAGACGGCCACGATGGTGGCGTTGCGCAGGTCGCGCGGATGCCATTCGCGTTGTGCCCGGCGAGCGATGGGCGGATTCAGTGGCACGACGCGGCCCCACGCCGCCAGGACCACGCCGGCCAGCGCGAGCGAGCCCGCGTGGATGACGTAGGTTTCCTTGTTGAGGATCATCCCGGCGAGCCCGAGGACCGCAGCCCACAGGCCCGCGCGGTCGCGGTCGAGCCAGAGTGCGATCGCGCCCCAAGTGAAGAGCGCGGTGAAGAGCACGAACCATGGCTCATGGATGGAATAGCGCCCGTAAAACACGCACGCCGGGGAGACGGCGAAGCCCAACGCCGCCCAGCGGACCGCCGCCGGCGCGAACCAGCGCCGGTAGAGCAAGAGAACCGCCATGGTCAGAAGGCTGGCCAGCACGACCGGCAGCCGCAGCGCCCAAACATTGCGTCCGAGCAGGCTCTGGGAGACAAAGACCGTGTAAAAATGCCAAGGCCCGTGAAAATTATCCGGCGTGTATTCGAAGGAGCCCGTCTCGCGCAGGCGATCGGCGAACCATCCGTTCACGCCCTCGTCGAAGTGCGGAGCCTTGAGGTCAAGCGCGACGAGTCGCAGGGCCGCGGCGAGCAGAAAAATCGCCGCCAGCTCCCAAGGCACGCGGCGGAGTTTTTCGGGCCAGGCCATCAAGGACCGGGAATATGACAGAAATCGCGCGCGGAAAAGTGTCAATTGTCATCCCGGCCTACGCCGAGGAGCGGCGGATCGGGGCGGCGGTGACTGGCTTGCGCGCGCTGGCCGCGGAATACCCCCGGCTTGCTGAAGTCATCGTGGTGGTGGAACCATCCGGGGACCGCACGGTCGAAGTGGCCCGCGCCGCTGCGGAGGGCGACCCCCTGATTTACCTCGTGGAGAACGAGGTCCACCGGGGGAAGGGCTTTTCCGTGCGCACCGGCATGCTCCGGGCCGCGGGCGAGATTGTCTTTTTCATGGACACCGACCTGAGCGTTCCGTTGACCTATGTCCCGCCGTTTGTCGATCACCTCGACGCCAACCCGCAGACGCAGGTGGCGATCGGCAACCGGCGTCACCCCGGCAGCGTGATCAGCCGCCGTCAGCACCCGCTGCGCGAGCAAGCCGGGCGATGGTTCAACCGCGTGGTCCGCGCTCTCGGTCTGAGCGCCAGCAAGGACACCCAATGCGGGTTCAAGGCCTTCCGGCGCGCGGCCGCGCAGGACATTTTTTCGCGGGCGCACATCGACGGTTTTGCCTTCGATGCGGAGGTGCTCCTGTTGGCAGACGAGCTCGGCCACCGGGTGGATGATTTGCCGGTCGAGTGGATCAACGACAACGACTCGAAGTTCCGCGCGGGCATTGACGGTTGGGCCAGTTTCCGCGATCTCCTGCGCCTGCGCCGCCGTATGCGGGCCGTGCGCGGAAGACCATAAAGCCGCTAAAAGCTCTGGTCATGGTCAAACTGATTTCTTCGCGCCCTTCGGCGTTCTTGGCGCGAAACCTGATTTGTTCCGACGCCATGGCTTGAGTTCACCCCTCGCGCCGCTTTCCCTGCCGCGGGAGATCTGCTTTCCTTCACCCATGGGCATCACGGTTTGGCATAAAATCAAAGACTACACGGACCTCAAGCTGGAGAAGACAGACGACGGCATCGCCAAGATCACGATCAACCGTCCTGAGGTGCGCAACGCCTTCCGTCCGCAAACCGTGAACGAGATGCTCGACGCCTTCGCGCACTGCCGTGATGACAGCTCGATCGGCGTGGTCATCCTTACTGGTGAGGGAACAAAAGCTTTTTGCTCCGGCGGCGACCAAAAAGTGCGGGGCGAGGGCGGCTATGTCGGCGACGACGGCGTGCCGCGGCTCAACATCCTGGATGTGCAAAAACAAATCCGCAGCCTGCCCAAGCCCGTCGTGGCCATGGTCGCGGGTTACGCGATCGGAGGCGGTCATGTGCTGCATGTGGTCTGCGACCTGACCATTGCCGCGGACAACGCGCGTTTCGGTCAGACCGGACCACGGGTCGGCTCGTTCGACGGCGGCCTTGGATCTAGCTACCTCTCGCGCATTGTCGGCCAGAAAAAAGCCCGCGAAATCTGGTTCCTCTGCCGTCAATACGATGCCTCCCAAGCCATGGACATGGGCCTGGTCAATGCGGTTGTGCCCCTGGCTGAGCTCGAGGCGGAGACGGTCCGCTGGTGTCGCGAAATGCTCGAGCTTTCGCCCCTCGCCCTGCGCTGCCTCAAGGCCGCGCTCAATGCCGATTGCGACGGCCAGATGGGGTTGCTCGACCTGGCCGGCAACGCCACGCTGCTCTATTACCTCAGCGAAGAGGCCAAGGAGGGCAAGCAGGCCTTTCTCGAGAAGCGCAAGCCCGACTTTTCCAAGTATCCTCGCTTCCCCTGAGGCTCCGCCTATAATTGCCGCCCATGTCGAGCAGCACCGGCCAGCTTTTGCGCATTGCCACCTGGGGTGAGTCCCACGGGGGTGGGGTGGGGGTGGTTGTTGATGGCGCGCTGCCGCAGTTGGAACTTTCCGAGGCGGACATCCAGCACGAACTCGACCGCCGTCGCCCCGGCCAAAGCGACATTGTCACGCCGCGCAAGGAAGCCGATCGCTGCGAAATTTTGTCCGGCGTTTTCGAGGGCAAAACCCTTGGCACGCCGATTGCCATTCTCGTCCGCAATCAGGACGCGCGCCCCGAAGCCTACCGCGAAATGGAAACGGCCTTCCGCCCGTCCCACGCCGACTTCACCTATCAGGCCAAATACGGCATCCGCAACTGGCAGGGTGGGGGGCGCGCCTCGGCGCGCGAAACGATCGGCCGCGTCGCCGCCGGCGTGGTGGCCCGCAAGATTCTCGACGCCCTGCATCCGGGCATGGAAGTGCTGGCCTGGGTCAGCCGCGTTCACCAGATCGAATCGTCCGTCGATCCGGCCACGGTCACGTCCGCTGCGATCGAGGCCAACGCTGTGCGCTGCCCCGCCGCCGCCGCCGCCGAGCTTATGGTCACACGGATCAAGCAGGCGCGTTCCGAGGGTGATTCGGTCGGCGGCACGCTCGAATGCGTGGTCCGCGGCTGCCCCGCCGGTCTGGGTGCTCCGGTCTTCGACAAACTCGAGGCCGATCTGGCCAAGGCCATGCTCAGCCTGCCGGCGACCAAGGGGTTTGAGATCGGTTCGGGGTTTGCCGGGACGTTTCTCACCGGCCGCGAGCACAACGACGCCATCGAAATGCGCGAAGGCCGCGCGCGCACCCTGACCAACCGCTCGGGCGGTATCCAGGGCGGGATCAGCAATGGCGAGGACATCATTTTCCGCGTGGCCTTCAAGCCGACCGCGACCATCGCCAGTCCCCAGCAGACGGTGACCGCCGCCGGGGAGAACACCGAGTTGGCGGCGCGCGGACGCCATGACCCGTGCGTCCTGCCCCGCGCCGTGCCCATCGTCGAGGCCATGGTCTGGCTCGTCCTTTGCGACCACGCGCTGCGCCAGCGCGCCCAAGCCGCCGCCCATGGTTGAATCATCCGCGGGCGGTGCCACGTGGCTCTGGCTGGCCGCCGGGCTTTATCTTCTTTTTGAGATGTGGCGCGGATGGCGCCGGGGCGTTGTGCGCCACGGGGTCAGCGTCATCGCCCTGCTCGCCTCGGGCGGCATCGGTTACATTTTTGCCTGGATGACGGGTTGGATTTCCGACCGCGTGATTCCGCTGACCCCGCCGGCCGGGCGGTTCATCTTCGGGTTCGCCGCCGCGCTCGCCATCTACCTTGCCGCCGTGGTCTTGTCCTCCCTGCTTTTCAAGAAAACCTCCCAGCAAAGCTCCGGGCTCGTCCGGCTGTTTTATGGCGCAGGCGGTGCATTCTTCGGGCTGATTTTCGGCCTGCTCGTCGTCTGGGGTGGTATTTCCATGGTGCGGGTGCTGGGCGCCGTGGCCGAGGGGCAGCATGCGGCGGCGGAGAGCGCCGGGTTCGGCCCGCGGGTCGTGGATGAAAAGCTGGCCGGGATGAAGGAGTCGCTCGAAGCGGGCGCGACCGGACAACTTGTCGACCGCGTGGATATTGTGCCGGCCAATGTTTACAGCCTGCTGACCAAGTTGATCCAGGTGACGCAATCGCCCGACGCCATGGCGCGATTCCTCGCCTACCCGGGCACTCAGACCCTGTTGACCCAGCCGAAAGTGGCGGCGCTCTTCAACGATCTGGCCGCGAACCAAGGCGCGACGGAGAGCCATTTCCTGACCCTGCTGACCAGTCCGAAGCTGGCCGAGGTGGCCGGGGACCCGGAGGTGCAGAAATCCTTTGCCAGCTTTGATTTTGAAAAAGCGCTGGACTACGCGCTGCAGCAAACGCCAACTTCGCCCGCCCATGAGCACTGATTACATCGCGACGATCGGACTCGAAGTCCACGTGCAGTTGAAAACCCGGAGCAAAATGTTCTGCGCCTGTCCGGTCGAATACGGCGCCGTGCCGAACACGCACACCTGTCCGACCTGCCTCGGACTGCCCGGCGCCTTGCCCGTGATGAACGAGGAGGCACTTCGTCTGACCATTCTCAGCGGCCTCATGCTCGGCTGCAAGATTGCCGAAGTCTGCAAGTTCGACCGCAAGAGCTACTACTATCCAGACATGCCGAAGAACTACCAGATCTCGCAATACGACATGCCGCTCTGCCTCGACGGCGGCGTCCCCCTGCCCGAGCTGGCCTACCCGAAGGATGCGCAAAAGACCATTGCCACGCCGGACAAGGTCATTCGCCTGACCCGCATCCACTTGGAAGAGGACGTGGCCAAAAGTTTCCACCTCGAAAGCACCTCGGGCATTGATTTCAACCGCGCGGGCACGCCGCTGATGGAAATCGTCTCCGAGCCCGACATCGCCGGCCCGGAGGAGGCGTTCGCCTACCTCTCCTCGCTCAAGCAGCACTTGATCTACGCCGATGTGAGCGACGCAGACATGGAGAAGGGGCAGATGCGTTGCGACGTGAACATTTCGGTCCGCCCGGTCGGGACGGAAAAGTTCGGGACCAAGATCGAGCTGAAGAATCTCAACACGATCAGCGGCGTGCGCCGGGCCCTGGCCTACGAGATCGACCGCCAGATCGAAATCCTCCGCGGCGGCGGCACGCTGCAGCAGGAGACCCGGCGTTGGGACGACGACCGCGGCGAGACCCAGTTGATGCGCATCAAGGAGTCTGCCCACGACTACCGCTATTTTCCCGACCCCGACCTCATGCCGGTGCACACCGAGAAGCTCCTCGCCTCCGCGCAGGCCGCCTTGCCGGAGACGCCCGGCCAGAAACGGGCGCGTTATGCGCAGGACTTCGGGGTCAGTGCCTACGATGCTGCCGTGCTGGCCGACAACCTCGAGCTCGGGGCCTATTTTGAGCAGGCGGCCGGAGGCTCCCCGCGGGGCAAGCAGATCGCCAATTGGATTCTCAACGACTTGCAAAGCGCTTTGGCAGCCGCGGGTCAGACCGTCACGGAGTGCCCGGTGAAACCCGCGCAACTTGATGCCCTCGTCGCCCTCGTGGCCGGCGGACAGATCAACGGCAAGCAGGCCAAGGAAGTTTTCGCGGACATGTTCACCAGCGGACGCGACCCCGGGGTGATCGTCGAGGAGAAGGGACTCAAGCAGGAAAGCGACGCCGGGGCCATCGGCGCCCTCTGCGACGAAGTCATCGCTGCCAACCCGCAGTCCATCGCCGACTACCGCGCCGGCAAGGGCGCCGCCCTCAACTTCCTCAAGGGCCAGGTCATGAAGCTTTCGAAGGGCAAAGCCAACCCCGCCATGGTCGGCGACCTTCTCGCGCAGAAACTGGGGTAGCTCTCACTGGATGCTGCGGTTGGTGCGGCAGCCGTCGGTGCCTTTTGGGGCCCCATGCACGAGGAGTTGTCTCCGCCCTTGAGGCGTTTCACGCTGTTCTGTTTTGCAAGAAGATGCACACTGACCCCCCAACTTCCACTGGGATGCCATCTGGACAGGCCGAACGCGCAACTTTTCTCACTCGAGTCAAACTAATGCTGGCGCAAGCTCAACATCAGAAGTGAGTTTTCACTGTCTTGTGAGCAAGCCCGTGAACCACGTGGTAGAAACTCCTCTCATGAAATGAGCCAGCTTGTTCTGCAGCTGTTGTTGAAATCGGTTGTTCCTATTCTGCTTTGTTTCGCGTTGTTCGGAATCTTTCCACGCGCAGAGGGGTGGATCGCCTGCGGGCTGTTTGTCCTTTGGCGACTCCTCGGCCTAGTTGGTGAGTGGAAGGATGTGAGTAAACCTCATCCCGACTGGGAGAAACGGACGGAGGAGTTGCTCCTTTCATACCAAGACCCGAAACCTCCAGTTTTGCCCGAGTCAACCTCTGTTGAGCAGACGGGCGTGAGGAATGCCCTCCCAGAAACTCTTGTCCAAGTTGTTCTGTCTCAGGTTGAGCGTGAACGGAGCGCGTGGACTTTGCCGAGACAGCGAAGTGTGCTGCTCGCGGAAACCGTGGGCTTGCTGGGATTCATGCTGATTCTGCCCTTGGCGGTTTTCCTCTACCGTCTGGACTTCTATTCGTTTCGCCGAAGCTCCTCTTGGGCTGATGCAATAGTGTTTGGCTTCGCCTTGACCCTCTATGCCGCCCCACATCTGCGTTGCTTGCGAGAAAGGGCTTGGTTCAATCCTTGGCTGTGGTGGGGTCTTCCATCCGTGATCTTTTTGGCGCTCCTTTTTCAGCAATTAAACACGCGACATTCCTACCTTAATCCGCTCCACCCAGATCATCGTCAACTTGCCGCCGACAAAATTCTGCAACTCACCGACACAGTGGTCGCCGCCGACCACGCAGATTGGCTTACCAATCATGCCGCTGATCTCACGCGAAAGGGCGCAAGCGACGAGGCGGCCGCCCTTTGTGAATACGCTTTGCGCTTGCGTCCCAGCATGCCGGAAGCGTTGGAGATACTCCGGGCGTTGCGCGGCACGATACCAGCATCCATGCCTTCTGTTCCGCCGGATGCGCCTTACTCCATGGAGGACAAACCTCCTCCGAGAGCGAAGCGCACGCTGCTGGACAAAAGTCTCGAAACCGTCACAGGCTGCACCGTTGTTTTGCTGCCAATGGGAGAGGTCTCCGACGATCTGTTGGACTTTGTAGCCGCAGTGATCACCAAGGAGTGTGGGCTCCCCGTGCTGGTGTATGAGGGCAGATTGACCCTGCCGCCCCACACGCGATGGCGCGGCTTGGCAAGAGGCCGACAGTGGAGTGTGGAGTCACTCATTCCGCCCCTGCAGCAGGAACTCGGGGGAACACAACCCTTGGCCCCAATAAAGTATCTAATCATTACCACGGCCGACATCTATTCCGATGGCGCAAACTTCCTCTTTAATTCTACCCGTGATTGGGGTGGCATCGTAGCAACTGCCCAGTTCGTCCAGGCCGGAGGAGACAACGCCACTCTCCGCCATCGCGTGGCCAAGCAATCCCTCAGCACAGTTATCAAGAGCTTTGGTATCCCGCCTTCGCCAGACCGCCGCTGCGTGACAAGTTACCCCGCAAGCATTGATGAACTGGATTTGAAAGGAAACCGGCCGTTGCCCGACACACGCGCTGCATTTGATGAGAGGATCAACGAATTAAACGCCTCATGGTTGCACCATCGAGCCACAAGTCTCTGAACTTGAAAGGTGCGGATCGCCATCAACGTGCCCGTCAACCGCTTGTGTCAATCAAGGCTCAGGGCGCGGACGGCAGTTCTGAGGCGGCCAACAAAAACTGTTCGGACGCGTGGAGGCGGAGGGTTTGGCCGTTTTTCCAACAAAGAAAATGGGTCAGTGTGGAATGGCGTCAAACGCTTCAAGGGCCGCGACCGTCGACCGGGCACTTCGCTGTTTTGAGTGGGCTGGACCCCTGGCCGCCGTTGGCGCGGTCGTCCAGCCGCCCCCGACCCTCGCTGCAGCACTTTCCTCACAGTCTCCCCTTGCAAAGTATGTATTGCGGTAACAAAGTATGCATGAAATGAAAACCCGCGTCACCATCACCCTTGACCCGGACACCCACCGCGCGGCCAAGCGGGCCGCACGGATCCATTCGACCACCTTTTCCGGACTGGTTGAAGGGTTGCTGGCCTCGGTGGCGGAAAGTCAGGTGAAGTCCGTCGTGGATGGGATGATCGGCTCGGCCACGCTGCGTGAAACGGCCCCAGGCGCGGATCCCCTGAGCGACGCCCTGCGCGCGAAATACCTCCGGCGTTGAGAATCCTTATCGACACCGACGTGCTCCTAGATGTCGCCCTGGACCGGCTTCCACACGTCGAGGACAGTGCCGCCGTTCTGCGCTGGGCCGAGTCGTCCGGTCGCGCGGCCGTCGCCTGGCATTCGCTGACCAATTGCGCCTATCTGCTGAAGGGTTCGGGCCGGTCCTTCCTCGACAAGCTGCTGACGATCGTCCGCGTCTCCCCGACCGGTGATGCCGAGGCGCGGCGGGCCATGCAGTTGCCCATCCAGGACCTTGAAGACGCCTTCCAAGTCGCCGCGGCTGTTGCCTGGGGGGCCGAGCTCATCGTCACCCGAAATCTGGCAGATTTCAAAAACTCCCCGATCCGGGCAGTTTCCCCCGCGACCCTCTTGAAGAAGCTCGCCTGACTCCCGCTTGGTGTCCTCGAAGCCTCGACCAACCAGGCAAGCGGAGAGGGGTTACCCATCAACTCTTGGCAAGGCCGGACGATGAAACTCTCGAAAGACCAAGCCCATCCTGCCATGGTTGGTGACCTGCTCGCGCAGAAACTGGCTTGATTTCATGAAACGCATCCTCCTAGCAGCCTGTCGGACTTGAGGAAACGCTGGGTTCAGGAGCGGTAGGATTTTTCCAAATTTCCGGCCGGGCGATTTCCGCCGATGGCGTCGGGGATGGATGTTGGGGGCTCGGTCGGCGTGCTGGTTGAAGAAAATG
>JBGSSV010000025.1:0-16341 GCA_041736875.1 Chthoniobacterales bacterium
TCGTCACGAATTCCGAGATCGTCGCCCCCGAGGATCACCACGCGCTCGGTGGCCATTTCGAGGGAAAATGGTTCGTCTACTCCATGATCGCCACCTACGCCGACACGAACTCGGTGGGCAACGTCTACTTCGGCATGTATGCCATGTGGGTGGGCAAGACCCGCGAGTTGTTCTTCAACCGTGTGATGCCGAAGTTCAACCTCAAGAACACGCCGTTTTACATTTTGACGCGGTCATTCGAACACAAGTTCGTCCGCGAGACACACGAGTTCGAGACGGTCAGCGTGCGCATCCGCATCGCCGGCCACAACCGCAAGTTCGTCACGCTCGAACACGAGATCCACGACGCGCAGAACCACATGCTGGGCAAAGGCCAGCAGAGCCTGCTCTTCGTTTCGTCCACGGACTACAAGATGATCGACGTGCCCCCCGAGGTGCATGGGGCCTTCCTGCCTTTCGTCTGAGCGGACGTCCTCAGCGCGTCGGAACCGGATCCGCCGTCCGCTCGTTCCATTTGATCCACTCGCGCTTCGGCTTGTCAAACAAGGTGAACGATGTGTCGGCTGCCGCCGCCGGGCCCGGAACATCGGGCGTGGCCAGCGCCACGGCGCCATTGGCCACGAAGGGCAGCGGGGCTGCGGTCTGCACGCTGATGCCGACAAACCCGATCGAACCGCGGATGCCGCGTTCTTCCCAGAAGACCGAGTTGCTGCGCACGAGGAGACGGTATTTGTGCTCGATGCCGATGGTCAACTCGACCGAACGACCGTCACTTCCGAGCTTTTTGCCCACCACGGCGCCGACCTGCATTTGGCGGTAAAGCACCGGCGCGCCCACGGCCAGAACCGACTGGGCGGCTAGCAGGCGGAAGTGCCGCCCGGCCTGGCTTTGCTCCAGCGCCTTGTCCTCGAAATCCTGCGTGACGGTGCCGATAAAGTTGGATTTCACCTCGGACCCGCGGCCAGCCGTGCAGTCGATCGTCACGCCGGTGATGAGGGTTTCCAATCCGCTGACCCCCTTGAGCGAAATCGTCGGCTCGATCAGGGTGAAAGTCGCCCCGGACCGGCGCAAGAAATCATACTTCGGCTCGAACTGCGCGGTCACTTCGGCTTTGCCATCAAGCGTCTGCACCGCGGTGACCATACCCACGGGCAGCCCGAGATACCGCAGCCGCGTCTGCCCCGGACGCACTCCCGAGACTTGGGGGAAATTGATGATGAAGGAGGGACCGGACGCCCGCGCCAACTCCTCGTTGTCGAGCAGGGGAACGGTGGAACCGGGCATCAAAGGCGCTCCCGGGAGGCCGAAGTCATCACAAGCAATGCCTCCCTGGACCAAGGCATCGAGTCCGGACAACTCCAGCTTGATCCCCCCGGGACCGAGCGTGACGGACGTGGCCGGAACAATCCAAAACTTGGTGCTCGTCTTGATCAGGGCCTTCCGGCTTTCCTCGATTTCCAGGTCGATGAAGGGACGGTTCGAGGCCGACAAGTCCTGATCCCGGACCCGGCCGATCAGAATCCCGCGAAACGTCACCGGGGCCCCGCGCGAGAGGGGTTGGAGCTTGTCGGACTCCACGCGAAGACCAAGCGCCGCCTGGTCGACATCGAGAACCGGCATGGAATCGCGCCCGGCAAAATAAAGCCGGCGCCCGCCCGCGCCCATGCGGGCGCGGATGGAATTTCCCTGGATGAGGGAGGTGAGGCCGGAGATCCCTTGGAGGGTGAGCATCGGACGCTCGATCCAAAAGTCGGTCGTTTCGACGGCGAGCTCGGACGCGAATTTTTCCAGGCGGACCTTGACCACCGCCTGACCGAGTCCATCGTCCAGCCGCACGTCAACCACCTTGCCGGCGACAACGCCGCGGTAAATCAGCGGGGTTTTGCCCTCCTCGATACCCGGCGCATCCTTGAACCAGATCTCGATCTCCGGCCCCCGTGACTCCAAATGCTGGTAGAACATCCAGCCGGCCGCCGCGAGGGCGATGAGCGGAAAAATCCAGGCAACGGAAAAGCCCCCGCGTCCGCGCACGACCTCACCGTGGTCCTGCGGCTCTGTCTTCTCCGGCTTGCTGCTCATGACTTCTCCTCGCGCCAGATCCGGCGAACGTCGTAATTGAGTGAGGCGGCGATTGTGCAGACCATGACAGCGGCAAAAAACAACGCGCCGGGCTCGGCCTGCACGCTGGCAAAGACCCCAAGTTGGCCGACCGCGACAAGGACGGAAAGCAGGAAAATATCGACCATCGACCACGTGCCGATGGTTTCGACCACCCGAAAAAGCTTGGTCCGCTGCACGCGGTAGCGCGGCGACCCGTCCATCCAGAGCAGCCAGCCGACGCTGAGCAGTTTGAACAGTGGCACCACCATGCTGGCGAGGAAGATGACGACAGACCCGGGCCAGAGCCCGACATCGTAGAACTCCATCACCCCGCCCCAGACGGTCAGCGCATCGTGCTCGCCCGGGAGCGTCATGGTCATGACGGGAAAAATATTCGCCGGGATGTAAAGCGCGGCCCCGCTGAGGAGCAACGCCCAAGCACGCTGGAGGCGGACATCCGAACGCCTCATGACAAATCCTCCCGCAGGACGTCGATGCGCTCGCGGTCGAGCATGCGGCCGAGGATCAGACAGCAAAGCGAAAGCAGGACGACGAAGACGGCGCCGTTCCCCCACGTCACCGCTCCCAGCAAGTCGAGACGCACGACGGCCACCAGGCAGGCCACGGCAAAGACGGGAATCAAACTCCACGGCTCGGCCAACTCGGCCCAGCGCCAGGCCCGCCGGAGGCCGGGTAAACGCAGCTTCATCATCGTCGCGCCCAGCGTGTAGCACAGCAGTCCCAGATAGATGGCCGGCGCGCCGATCGCGCAGAAAAAAACCAGCACGGCCAGCGGCCCGTAGCCTTGCTCGAACAGACCGGAGATGCCCGTGATGATGAGATTCGATTGCGTGCGGCCGGCGACATTGAAGGTCATGACCGGAAAGAGGTTGGCCAGCACGAGAAGCGTGCTCCCGGTGATGGCCATGGCCAGCGGTGTTTGCAGCGAATCGGATTTGCGCCCCTGGCCCAGACGGGCTCCGCACCGCCGGCAGAGCAACTGGTGCCCGGGTGCGAGGGGACGCGGACGGAAGGGAGCCTCGCAGTCCGGACAGGTCCGCCAAACGTGGTTCGCCGAATTACTCACCCGGGGAGCAAACCAAATCGCCTCGGGCCGGACAACAGGCAATTGCAGGCCGGTGACGCGGCAGGGAGGGTGGGCGGAACGCCCGCTTCTCCTGATCTGCGGAGGTCCGGAAACTTCGGGAAGGCGGCCTCACCCGACCTCCAGGAGCCGAACGCTCAACGCGACGGGATCAATCGCCTCGCGGCTGTGCACCAGCAGGACTGGCTGGCCACCCTCGACCTGGTCTCCTTCCTTCTGCAAACACTCCACCCCGACCGCGAAATCCACCGCGTCACTCGCCTTGGCCCGCCCGGCACCCAACTCGACGCAAAGACGACCGACTTGGAGGGCGTCGATCTTGGTTAGGATGCCGCCCGACGAGGCGCAAACTTCCGTGATCAGCGGCGCGCGGTGCAGTTCGCGCATCCGCTCGAGGGCCGAAGCATCCCCGCCCTGCGCCTCGACGAGAGCGACGAATTTCTCCCACGCGCTACCGTCGAGCAATCGCCGCCGCAAACTTTCCCGCGGCGTCGGAACCAGCGCGCAGGACAAATCGAGGGTCAGCTCGATCAAATCTTCCGGACCGCCACCGCGCAGAACGTCGACGCACTCGGCCACCTCCAGCGCGTTGCCGGCCGTGCGCCCGAGCGGCTGGTCCATGGGATTGAGCATGGCGGTGGTCTCGACCCCCGCACCCCGGCCGACCGCGACCATCGCATCGGCCAACCGCTGCGCCTCGACCCGCTCACGCATGAAGGCTCCGCGACCGAACTTCACATCAAGGACCAGCCGGTCGAGCGACTCGGCCAATTTTTTCGACATGATGCTGGCCGTGATGAGCGGCAGCGACGCCACCGTGCCGGTCACATCGCGCAGGGCGTAGAGCTTCTTGTCGGCCGGGCAAAGCTGGGCGCTTTGTCCGGCCATGAAGCATCCGATCCGCTCGATCTGCGCGAGCATCTCGGGCCAGGAGAGTTTGACGCGGAATCCGGGAATGCTCTCGAGTTTGTCCAACGTGCCCCCGGTGAACCCGAGCCCGCGACCGGAGATCATGGGCACCCAAACGCCCTCGCAGGCCAGCAGGGGCGCGAGAATGAGCGAAACCTTGTCCCCCACCCCGCCAGTCGAGTGCTTGTCCACCTTCGGCGGCGTCCCGGACGGCCAGGCGAAAACCTCGCCCGAGTCGCGCATCTCCATCGTCAGCGCCGTGGTCTCCTCATCATCCATCCCGCGGAAAAACACCGCCATGGCCAACGCGGCCATCTGGTAATCCGGCACGTCGCCGCGGACGTAGCCGCCGATGAGGGCGTGGATTTCGTCCGCAGCCAGCTTGCCGCCGTCGCGCTTTTTCTCGATGAGGCTGGGGATATGCATGGGGAGAGATCAACGTCCTAGACACCGCTGTTGGTAAGTCAACCATCGAAAGCGCGGGGCAAGCCGCCCATGCACGCAACAAGGGGCGCCCGGTGATGGACGCCCCTTGCGGTGAAGGACAGAGTGTTGCTCGGGCCGCAGCCTTACGGGCTGGGCGGGAGGTGGCTCAGTTGCTCGCGGATGGCCTGCAGCTCGGTCTTGAACTCGGCGTTCTGCTGCTCGAGCCCGGCGATCTTGGTGTCACGATCCTGGAGTTCCTCGACCAAGCCCTGGATGGCGGCGAGCGTCACGCCGTCCGTGTCCAGCGTGGTGATGGTCTTGTCGTCATCCCCGCCCAGCCCGAAGGCGGCGTGGAAGTCCTGGGCCATCGGGCCGATGTAGCGACGCTTCAGGTCGTGTTTGTAGTGCCAAGAAGTCACCGGCATGGCCGCCACTTTCTTGAGAACCTCGCGCGCGTTCACCGGCTCGATGTCGGTCTTGGAGTTGCTGTCGCTCAGCGATGCCCAGGCGGTGGCGTTCGCCGCGAGGATCACGCCCACGGTGGCACCGGGGTCAAAGGTGGTCAGGAAGCGAGACCCCCCGGGAGCACGCACGGTCCAGCTATTGGCGTTGGTGGAGACGGTTTCCACCGTGCTCGTTCCGCCCCAGACAAAGGCACTGCCGTTGGTCGCTTTGGCCCGCCGACCTGCGGCAAAGCCATTGATGTCCGCCTCGTTATCCGCGCCGCCAACCGCGACGCCACCCTGGCCGGTGACCTTGTTTCGAGCGCCGCCAAGAATTGTGGCGGTGTCAGTAGGCGTGTTGGTGATCACGTTGTTGCTGCCGCCGAGGATGGAGGCATGTTTGATGTTGTCCGCAATCACGTTGTTCTGGCCGCCCCCGATGAAGGAGTAGACCGACATGGGGTAGACAAGGTTGCTCGCCCCACCGACCACCGCACTGAAGTTGCCTTGGTTGATCACGTTCTTGTAGCCGCCGCCGATGAAGCCGAAATACGTGCCGGCGATGGTATTTTGGAGGCCGCCACCAACGAAGGAGTAGGGCGAGTTGACCAGAAAGTGGCCGTAGCCGCCGCCGAGGAAGCCGTAACTGGAACCGTTGATCTGGTTCTGGTAACCGGCGCCCATGAAGCCGTAGTAGGAATTGTAGAGGTAATTGTTGCCGCCGTAGGGGGCACCGGAACCGTAGGAGTTGTAAACAACATTGCCGTTTTGCGCCTGCGCGCCGGTGATGAGGAGGACCCCGAACAGCAAGGCTGACAGGATGATGGATTTGAGTGACGTTTTCATGAGGCTGCACTAGGCGCCCCCAAGTTGCTTTTGACGAGCGAATTCTGAGCAATTGTCAACTTAGCAAATGAGACGCACTTCAGTAGGCGCCACGCAAGTCGAGGTGGATCAGAACCCCCAAGCACCTTTGCTTGCATCGGCCGCAGGTTGGAGATGCGCCGAGCGGTTGGAGTCAGGGTGCCGCCTACGATGTCTTGGGCGCCGCTGGCGGCTTGGGCCGGGCGAGCAAACTCCACCGCGAGCGGCTCAAGCGGATGGATTCGATGGCCAGCCCGAGAGTGCGGTCGTCGCCCGCGATCTGGAATCCGGGCGATTCGATCCGGATGGTCAGCTCTTCCCGGCCGTGCAGCCGCGGCAACCGGACCGTGCCGCGCCAGTCGCCATGGAGGATAGTGGCCTCCATCAACTTGCTTCCTTCGGCAAAAACCCGGAACGCGGTTCCCTCGTCCGGGGTGATGCCCCAAAACCTCAGCTGCATCCAGCGGGGAGGGCGTTGCGGATCGATCGCGACGGTGAATTCGGCCTGCGACCCAGCCCAGCGAATGGGGCGACCTTCGTATCGTTCCACCTCGCCAAGACCGCTGGAGCGCAGCCAAGCAAAATGATTGCTGCCCACTTCCAAAGCGGGATTCTTGACGCGGAGGAGACGCGGACGGAGGAAAGATGGGAGAAAAAAATTGCGCGTTCGCACCGGCTGCGCGGCCAGGCGGTCGACCAAGGCCGGCCAAGCCGCGGCACTCGCGGCCAAGTGGGCCTGAAGGAGCAACTGCAACCGGGCCGACAATGCTTCCAGTTCAGATCGGGCTTTCAACAACCCGACGACCAATCGAGCTGCCCCCTCGGGATCAGCAAGGGAGAAAAGCGGAATACCCTCCGTCGAGGGCAGCCCGGTGAGGGCTTCAGCCGTGGCGACCAGCGGCGTGGCGTGGGCGAGGCATTCGAGGATTTTGATCTTCGAGCCGAAATTATTTTCGATCGGCGCGATGAAAAGGCCGCAGGAGGAAAACTGGCGCAGAACCTCCTCCTGGGTGGATCGTCCGAGCAGGTCCACATTGGGCCGATGCCATGCTTCCGGCACCTCGGCGGGGTCGGCGCCGATGATGGTGATCCGCACCTGCGGGTCGGCCTTTTCGAGAGCGGGGGCGAGCGACTCGCAGAGCCAGCGCACCGCGGCAAAGTTCGGGTAATGCCCGATGTTTCCCACGAAGAACAGATTTCGTCCGCCGGCCCAGGCCCATTTTTGCGGATACGCCTCCAGCACCGGCTCGATCACCGTGGTGCGGGCGGCGATGGCGGGATCGGCCGGAATGTCATTGGGGCTGAGGACCACGAGGCTGTCGGTATTGGTGTAGACCTCGCTTTCGAAGCGGCCCAACCGCCACTCGGCGACGGACGAGTCGGCCGCATCGGCGGGAAGCCGTCCGAGTTCACGTTGCTGACGGTAGAAGTCGCGCTCGCGGTTGAGGGTCACCACCGAAACCGGCACCCCCGTGTGGAAGGCCGAGGGCAGAAAGAGTGCAGTGTAAAGGTAGTCGAGGATTATGACATCCGGGCGCACCTTCCTCACCACCCCGCGAAACTCCCAGTCCACCCGCCAGTTGTGGAAAGCCTGTTTCTCCAAGATGAAGGCGAAGCGATCAGAACCGCCCAAGCCGAACAACCGGTCCCCTTGCAAGTCCAGCCCGGCGGCGTGTTCCGTGCTCAAGCTCAGTTCCAGCGGGTGGAAGGTCGCCCCGAGAGAGCGCACAAAATCCCCGGTGGCGTCGGCCGCCCCCGAGTTCGGTGCGAACACATGGATTTCGCTCCCCGGGGTCCGGGCGATCCGCTGCAGGTGCTCGCGGCAAACAATCGTGCCGCCGCTGGAACTCTCCAAGGGCACAACCGTGCAGAACAGGATGGTGGTTTTTCTTCGGCCAGACATGCTGTGAAGAGGTCAGGCCCGGCCGGTCAACCGGCGGATGAAGGTCGCGAGCTTTCCACGATGGGAGCCCGCCTCGCGCCACTGCGTCAGCTCAGCGGCCGCCATGTCCGCGTAAGTCTTCGTCGCCGCGAGCGCGGCGGTCAAACTGGCGACCTGACTGCGCAAGAAGTCCAACTCGGGAACCTGGCTGCGCAGGGAGACCAGCTCGGGATCATAAATCTTGTAAAAATCCAACACATTGACCGGAACCCGAAACGCCTCGAGCAAGTGCGAGCTTTCCTCGCGGACCCAGAAATCGTTGATCCCGTCAAAATAGGCGAAGAGGTAACGATTTTTCTCCAGCACGTCCTGCCACGCGGAGGTCATCCGCCGGTTGGTGTAGGCTTCGGAACTCTCGACCACGACCACTTCGGGCCGATGGCGCGTCCAATCGGCCGCCGCAATGATCGCATCCTCCGCCCCCTCGGCATCGATCTTGAGAAACTGCATGTGCTTGCCCGGCGCATGCTCGTCGAGGATGGCGGGCAGGGTCGACAATTTGACCTTGAGCGGCTTGATCTCCCCGGCGCGCTCGGCCACGAGGTCGGGCACCGCGTCCTGCAGGGTGGAAGTGCCGGTGTTGCCCGAGTGGACCCAGAAGGTGGTTTCCCCGATGTGGTCCGAAACGGCGAGTTCCAGATTGATGTCCCGCGTGCGGTCGGCCCGCAGCGGGACGATCCCGTCGCCCGGTTCGGCATTGATGCCCGACCAGCCCTGCTCGTAGAACCAACGGGTGACCGAGGCATTGGTCGGGTGGTGCGCCCCGATGTCCACATAGAAGCCATCGGTCACCTGGGGAAAACAGCGCCGAAGCAGCACATCTTCGAGATTTCCCGTATAGCTTATCATGGGCGGCAAAAATTTGTCGCTCCTCTTCGCCGCGATGGTGCCCTGGCGCACATAGACATTGTTCGGTGCGAGGCGTTGCCACCGCGCGTAGCCCTGGCTGGCCAGATAGGCATCGAGGGCGGCTTTCCCGAATAGATCCTCAATGATGAGAACCTTGGGGGCGAAACGACCGAGGGAGAATCCCCGGAGGCACTCCAACTCCCAGCCTTCGGTGTCGATGGCCACGACATCCACCGGCGGCAAATCCGCGATGGCGTCAAGGATGGTGTCGAGTCGGCGGGCCTGGACTTTGATTTCCCGGGTGGTGAACCGGTCTTTCAGGCCGGAAAAGAGTTTGTCGAAGTCGCCCCGGATTCCGAGCGAGGAAAACGACTCGCAAGTGATCTCGCCGCCCTCGTATTGGTGGTCAAGGTTCCGCGCCTCGACCACGGTGAAGCTCACGTCATCACGGTCCTCCTCGCCGCAGGCATACTCATGGATCTCGTGCCCCCGCTTCCGGTGCTGCTCAGCAAAAACCGGGTTGGGCTCGACGCTCAGCACACGCCAGCCGGCCTGACGGAACGAATTGCCGAGGGAGAGAAAATCCGGCGAGGCCGCCCCGACCTCGACCATCATGCCCCGGTAGCCGGTGGGGAAAAAACTCTCACGGACCAGACGGTCCACATCACCCTCGGTGACATTGGCGGGCGGCGCGGCGGGTTCGGTGCTCATGTGCTGCGGGTTTAGATAGAGGATGCTGGACGCGGGCGACAAGGGTCAAACGCTGGCCGGTTGGTGTCGCGGGTAGCCGAAAAAGGCCATCTCCTCAGCGCAGATGTCCTCGACCCGCGCGATCGTCTCCGGCTTGAGCTTCTTCAGGTAATTTCCGGGATGCACCTGCCGCACATGCTCGGCCGGCCGCTCGGTCTCGGGCCGCAGATCGATCTGCTCGGCCGCCGCCCGCTGGCGATCCGCCGGGATGTCCCAACCATAATGCCCGCAGATGTCGGCCACCCACCGGGCCTTGTCGTAAATCACGTCTTCGTAGCGAAAGATCTTCACCCCGGGCAACGTCGCCAGAGCGCGGTATTTGGCCAGCAAACCCCGGTAAAAACCTCCAGCATGCTCCACCGCAAAACTGTCGATGTCCAGGCGCCCGGCGGACTCACGGCCCACCAAATCGGTGGTTTTATCCTGAATGGCGTCCGCCGACTGACCCGGCGTGGGGTGGCTGAGCAGGGATGAGTAGTAAAGCGAGACGAGCATATCCCGCGGATCGCGCACCAGCAGGATGGTCTTCACCCGACCGAGGAGCGGGATCTCGAACGCCTCGGGCACGCCCGGAAAACCGTAGCAGTAGCCCTTGGGCAGGAAGATGTCCGAGGTCGAGGCAGGCGCGTCCTCGGGAAGGATTCCCAGCTGATAGAACTCGCCGACAATGTAAACCATGCTCAAGCCAGCCTGCGGGACCAGGCAACCAAGCAGGTTGGAGAGCATGACCGTGCCGGCCTTCGGCACGGTGAAATACAACACGCTGTCCAATTGCGGACTCGGTGTCGGCGGCAGCGTGTAAATGACCCTCACCGAGTCACCATCCTGATAGGAAACGCTTGGCAGTTTGTCGTCAGAGGAATTCATGGGCAGGAAAATAGTCAGGTTGTCACACTTCCACCCGCTGAAAAATCAGCACCTGCGGGACGGTGTAATTGCGGCTTGTCGCCGTGCCACGCCTCCAAGCGTCGACCTCGGACCAGAAGGCTTCCACGGTCCCGTTCGGTGCGGTAAGATTCCCGTCCACCCACCGGTCCAGCTCCGGGTCCACCGGGAGACTCACGCCGCTGTAAAAGAGGGCTCCGCGGTAATACAGCGGAATGGCCCCGGCGAGCATGAAGCCGCAGGTCTGGATCAGGTCGACATAAGCCGAAGCCGGGTAGGCCCACTCGTAGGATCCGTAGCGCGTCGAGGTCGGATGATTGTTGAGCCCGTCGACAAAATCCCGCGCGGTGTTGGCGAAATACTCCGCCATCATGACCCAATAACCGCCGGGCTTCATCGTGCGGCGCGTGGCGATGGTGATCTGCGGGATGTGCTGCCAATGGTGCACGGTGCCCGAAGAAATGATGGCCCCGTAATGGCCGCCGATCTTGTTCCACTCCTCCAAGTCATTGACGATCTTGATGCGATGGTCGGTCAACGTGCGAAGATATCCGGTGCCGGTGAACCACTCGTTATTCGGATCCATTGCGGTCACGTCTTCGTAGCCCAGCTTGAACATGGCGTGGGCGGCATGAGCTCGGCCGCACCCGACGTCGGCGATCGGAGTCTGCCGGGAGACCCCGAGGCGCTGAAGCAGGGTATCGACCGCTTGCGGCACCCCTGTCGCGCGGTAGGCCTCGAACGAGGCCGCCACGTCCTCCTCAAGGTAATGGGTCTTGAGGAGTTGATCGATTTCCGGATCGCTCTTCGCCTCCTCGAAAGCCCGCCGCATGGCCGCTTCCCACTGATCCGGATCCTCGAAGCCATCCATCCAGCGGAACTTATCAAGGTCATCCGGAAACGAGCCCGGGGCATGGCTGACCGGAATGGCCGGTTTCACCGGGGTCTGGCTGGCTACGGCAGGCTCCGCAGCCGGAGGCTCGTCGGCTTTGCGACCAAAGAAGGACTTCAGCATGTCTCGAGTCACCAACCGATCGGATGCCAAGCGGTCTTGAATTCGACGGTATCGAGGATCCACTCGGGGCGGCCGACGGTGCGCCAGTCCCCAGGGGCCACGGCGTGACGGGCGTAACGCTTGAGGTTCACCGCGGTTCCCTCGTGGAGCAACTTGTCGAGCGCGGCGTCCTCGCAGCCATTGACGATCGCATTGACGTCCATATGGGAGGCGGCGGTCGGAGCGAGGTCGGCGCGCGGGCCGGAAAGGATGTTGACCACGCCGCCGGGCAGGTCACTGGTGGCGAGAATCTCGCCGAAGGTCAGGGCTGGCATGGGCGTGGAGCCGGAGGTCACGGCGATGCAGGTGTTGCCGGTCAGGATGGTTGCCGCCACGAGATGGACCAGCGGGGTGAGCGAGGGCGCATCCGGACAGAACACCACGACCACGCCGGTGCCTTCCGGGTAGGTGAAGTTGAAGTGCGGCGAGGAGACCGGATTGACCGAGCCGAAGATGGCCGTGAATTTGTCCGTCCAGCCCGCGTAGTGCACGAGCAACTCGACGGCATCTTCCACTTCGCGGCGGGCGGCCGCGGCGGTGACGCCGGTGCTGCGGGAAATCTCGTGCTCCATTTCCTCCGCCCGCGTCTCGAGCATCTCGGCCGCGCGGTAAAGGATTTGTCCCCGGAGGTAGGGCGTAGCCCCGCTCCATTTGTGGAAGGCTTTGCGCGCGGCCACGACGGCATCGCGAAAATCCTTGCGCGAGGCGCGGCTCACCTGGGCGAGCGTCTCCCGGCCGTCAGGCGAAAGCGCGGGGATGACTTTGCCGCTCTCCGAGCGGATGAAAGCGCCGCCAACATAAAGTTTGTAGGTCTTGAGGACCTGAAGCCGGCCACTTCTTGCCGCCGCGGGGGTCTTTGCCATAGCCTTTGCAACCTAACGAATGAGCTTGAACAAGGACGAGACAATATTTGTCGCCGGGCACCGGGGCATGGTCGGGAGCGCGATCTACGGCAAACTGCAGGATGAAGGCTTCTCCCGCGCGGTCGGACGCACGCATGCCGAACTCGACCTGACTGACCGTGCCGCGGTGCGGACTTTCTTCGAGGCGGAAAAGCCCTCGGTGGTGGTCATGGCCGCGGCCAAGGTCGGCGGCATCATCGCCAACTGGGAGCAGCCCGTGGAGTTCCTCCTGCAAAATCTGGCCATCCAGAACAACCTTCTCGAGGCCGCAGCCGACTTCGGGTCGCGCAAGGTGCTCTATCTTGGCAGTTCCTGCATCTACCCGAAGCTTGCGCCGCAACCGATCCCGGAGAGCGCGCTCCTGACCGGTCCGCTCGAGCCGACCAACGACGCCTACGCCATCGCCAAGATCACCGGGATCAAGCTCTGCCAGTCCTACGCCCGCGAATACGGGAAAAACTTCCTCTCGGCCATGCCGACCAACCTTTACGGTCCTCGTGACAACTACGACCTGCACAATTCCCACGTGCTCCCGGCCCTCATCCGCAAGGTCCACGAGGCCAAGCAAGCCGGGCAGAAAACCATCACCGTCTGGGGCAGCGGCACCCCGCGGCGGGAGTTTCTGCACACCTCGGATCTGGCTGACGCCTGCGTTTTCCTCCTCGACCACTACGACGATCCCGACCTGGTCAACATCGGCTGCGGCGAGGATGTGACCATTCGCGAGCTGGCCGAAACCGTGTGCGATGTGCTGGCCTTCGACGGGAGTCTCGAGTTCGACACGAGCAAGCCTGACGGGACCCCGCGCAAGCTGCTCGACATCTCGAAGATCAAAACCCTCGGTTGGTCGCCGAAGATCCCGCTGCGCGAGGGCATCGCCGATGCCTATCGTTGGTTTTGCGAGCACCGCGCCGAGGCGCGGATGTAGTCCGTCGGACGGCTAATACAAACCGCAGACGTTCAGGCTCGAGCCGGTGGCGTGGAAGAGCGTGCCGAAGGCCTCGACGACCCCGCCGGACGAGTTCACGGAGGAAGCGAACCACGTATCGGTGCGTGGCCAAGCGGTGGCGCCGGCCGTGGCCAGGCTCACCGTGCCTTGGGGATTGAGGAAAAAGACGTTGTTGCGGACATTGTCCACCGCGACCCATGAGCGCGGGTTGACATTCCCCTGCAGGCTGTAGCGCGACCACGAGTTACCGGAGGGATAAAGAAGTTCGAGCGTGGAATAGGTGCTGGCGTAAACCAGTCCGCCCAGCAGGGGCGCGATCTTGCCCGCGGGCGTGGTGGCGGAGTTGGCCTCTCCCGGCAGAACACTGCCCAGCTTGGAGGTGAGGTCAATGGTCCTCCACCCGCCGTAAAAGAACCGGCCCACGATGCCGCTGCCGCCGGCCCGGTAATCCCAAGCCATAGGGCCCCACATCGTCTGTCCGACCACGCGCCCGGCCGGGAGGCTCGACGCAACCGAGGTCCACGAAGACAGGTAAAGCAGACGGCGCTCGTTGTTGCTTTGCTGCACCCCGACGACCTGGCGGGTCGGATCACAGGTCACCGCAACAGGAATACCCGGCACCGCCGGACCATAATCCAAGGCGCGCGCGTGGGACCAAACGGAGCCTTTGGGATACGCGACCCAGACATCCCCGCCGGCGAGGTAGAAAATCAGCCCGCGCTGGGCGTCGATGTCGAAGGGCGCGGGGGCCTGATCAAGAACCTGTCCCCCGAGCGAGACCGTCTGCCAGGCGGAGCCGTTGAAGAAGGTGGATTGCAGGCGTCCGTCGCTGCCAATGGTGAAAGCTTGTCGCCAGGCCTGATGAATCTTGACCGGCGTTCCCGAGCGGCAGGCGGCCACGGGCGAACTGACCCACACGCGATAGGCTTCATTCGCCGCGACGAGCGTGTTGTAGAGCGAGGAGGTCAGTTCACGACATCCCGTGTCGCTGTTGCTGCCGGAGACGGCGATGCCGACGACATATTTCACCCCGCTGACTGAGGCGAAGAGCGGGCCGCCGCTGTTGCCCGAATAGATGTAGAAGCTCGGCGTGTTGAACCAGTTGGAGAGCCAGGCCGTGCCGTTGTAATTGAAATTCGGGCCGCGGCGAAAACGCGCGTAGGTCGTGCCCGGGTTGGTGGAATGCATTTCGTCACGGCGCGGGTCCGAGGCACTCGGGTAGCGGCCGGCGGGGTAGCCGACGATCTCGTAATATCCGCTCTGACCACCGGGATCCAAGGCCGACAGGTATCCGGGCATCATCCCGGCCGGCTTGGTTCCGGCCACGCTGCCGTAGAAAGCCATGTAACCCCATTCCAAGCCGAAACTCGCCTTGTCCTCCTGGCTTCCCCCCTGCTGGAGCCGGCTGCGGTAGGTCGAATCCACCGCGCTCTGCGCCGCGGTCACCACGCCTGTGTTGGCCGCTGATCGGGCCCGACTCCAACGGATATTGCTCGCCCAATTGCCGCGCTCGTCCACCAGCATGTGTCCGCAGGTCAGAACAATGTGGCTCAACACGAGGCAACCGGAGCCGCGGGCTTCGCCGCCCATATCCACGAGGACGGCGCCGACCGCGCTGTAGGGGGGCATGTTCGCCACAGTCGAGGGAGCCCAACCCCAGTTGGCCCCGCCGGCGGCCGTGCTCAAAGGCTGCGGAAGATCCACGGCCAGGCCCCAGGCGGGGAGCAACACGGCAAGCCATGCGGTCAGGCGGAGCAGTCTGTTTCTCATGAAATACCAACAGCAAGAGAAGACCGAAAGCATGCTGGCGCAACTGAAATTCCCGGTCGTGCGGCAAACGGCACAAGTGGATCGCGGCGTCCTCCTCGTGCGGCGTGCGATCCCATCGCGCCGGGACGGCACGATCCACCTGACCATGCGGTTGGAAACCGGGAGGGCGAGCAGCCTCGCGAGCCGTGGGCCTTTGGCTCAGTAGCCAAGATGAGACTCCCGGCGGCCGCAGGATTTCCAACCGTTCCCCCCGCGCCCACGGCGGCTGGGGACAGCCGCCCTCCGGGGAACTGGCCCGTTGGGGGAGGTCTACAGGAGGCCGTCAGCGCGCGCGGTCTCGACGTGCTCGTTCAACCGGGTCAGGGATTCGCGGATGGCCTCCTGATGCGCGGCCATCGCCGGGTCCTGGGCCAGGGAGGTCAGGATATTTAGGGCCGCAAGGTGTTTCTGGGCCACGGTTTCACGGCTGACGGAAGGCTGGGTCGAGGCAATGTTGGGCGTGAGGATGGTGTTCACGTTTGGGTAAGTCCGCAAAAAGTAGTCCACCTCCTCCGCCGAGGCTCCCTCGTTGAGGACATAATTGCGGACCAACCCCACCGCATCCTCCGCCCGCGGGTCGGTCTGGGCCACCACGCTGGCTCGCGATTTAGCCAGATCGGGGTTCTCGATCGGCCCGTTCATCTCGGCCAGGACTGCCGTGACGACCTGCGGGTCGTCGACCGCCATGCGCTGAAGCACAATGGCTGAGGCGAAGGGCGTGCCGGATTGCACCTCGCCTCCAAGGAAGCCGACTATGTCCGGAATCAACTCCCGGGCGTGGAGCGCAACGACGAAATCGAACGACTCGAGAAGTGCGTCATTTGGCTGCTGCACCCACGCGGAGTTTTGGAACATCTCGCGCAGCTTCTCATGGAGGTAGGGGTCGGAAGGATTCTGTCCCTCCGCGCGCCACACAATCTTCATGCCCAAGGCCCAATCGGCCGGGGTGCGCTGCTGGTCGAGCACTGCGGTTCGGGCGAAGTCGGCGGCCACGGGTGAGGCTGTCGCGGCGAGACCGTCGAGAAGCAGGCTGCGCCAGTTGGGCACACTCTCCATGCGGCCATCCTCGCCGGGGCCGAACTCCAGCCCAAAATCAACATCGGCGAAATCTGTTGTCAGCGTCCGCACCAATTCCTCCGCCACGGCCTCGGCCCCGAGTTGGGCGATCGCGTCGGCAACCAAATCCCCGAATTCCTTGATCAGCCCACGCAGCACATCGGGCTCCCGCGATGCGGCCAGGGCCTCGCGCAAACGGGCCACCTCGGACCGCAAGGTCGGCAGATCAATCGCGCGGACCGGAGCCGCGGGGGTCGGGGTGGGCAGGGCTCCGGGCGGCACCCCGACCGAGCGAAGG
>JBGSSV010000055.1:0-4845 GCA_041736875.1 Chthoniobacterales bacterium
GGCGGGATCGGCCGAGACCGCAAGGGCTGCCGTGCTCGACCGTCTGGCCGAGGCCCGCGCTGCCGACCCGCTCAACCCGGCGCCGCCCTACCTCCTAGGGGAATTTCACCGGGCTCTTGGCGAACCGGAGGAGGCCATGGAGGCCTACCGCAAGGCGTTGCAACGGGTGGCCAAGTCCGACGGGGTGATCATTTCCACCGTGAAAGCCGGGCTGGCCGGGTTGCGGATGAACCAGCAGACCTCCGGTCCGCCTCTGTCCACGCCCCGGGTGGCCGGGGTCAGCCCGCCGGAGCAGTTGTTTTTCGCCGCCGCGGACGCCCTGCTCCGGGGTGACACGCCGGCCGCACTGGGCTTCTTGCGGGAGGCCCGGGGCCGGGTGTCCGACCCGGTTTACAAGGCGTTGTTGCAAGACTCCTTTTTTCAGGATTATCTTCCCACTGGGATACAGGATCTGCAAACTACCACCCCCCAAGGATGAAACCTCACGCTGCAACTCGATGGCTGGCCGTGGCCATGCTTTGCTGCGCCTTCTCGGCCCGAGCGGCCGACGAAGTTTTCACCGTGGATCTCCCTTTCGATGCGTCGCTGCCTGTGCCGACTTGGATGCACGGGCCGCCGGTTGTTGCGCCGGGCGTCGGTCCGCGGCTCGCCTTCAAGTTGTCACCGCCCGCGGGCTGTGACTTGCTCGTGCATGTCGTCTTCGACGAAGCGGCCGGCGGGGGTCTCCTCGTCGAATGGCAGCGTGATGGTCAAAGCGCAACGGAAGTGCTGGCGCAAAACCTCGGCGAGGGCCTGGGTGTGCCGAACCAACGTCCGCTTCTCATCAGCGCCTCCCGCCTCGGCGGCAACGGCACCCTCTTGCTGCAGGGAGGTGCGAATCTCAACATCAACCGCGTGCGCTTCGAATGGGTGAGCGAGCGCACGCTGCTCTCCGCCACCTCGCGCTACGTGCCGGTCGTGGTCACGGCGTCGCGTCTCACGCTGGCCGAGGCCGATGTGGACGGCGCCCCGCGGCGGGCCTTGCAGGACGAATGGAGCGGGCGGGTCGTGCGCGCCGCGCTGACCGAAGGCGCGGAGTTGCTCGGGCCATCCATCCAGATGCTGGCGTCGCTGGAGCAGGCGCCGGTGCTGGCGCGGCTCGAAGCCGTGGTCACCGGGGTCTATCTCGATCAGGAAGTCTGGCTGGTGGTCAACAACCAGGAGATCGGGCCGGTGTCGATCGAAGTGCCCACGCTGGAAGATCCGGGGCATCTGGGCCTGGCCGGACGCGAGGTGGTCTTCGCCGGATGGCGCCGCGCCTCGGCTTACGTGCCTTCGCATCTCCTCCTGCCCGGAGAGAATTCAATCTTGCTCGAGCTGCGTTCGCCGACGAATGCGGACTACCGCAACCGCGCCTTCGCGCGCGATGTGGTGGTGGAGCTTTCCTATCCGAAGGCCGTGCGCGAGCCTGATCTCGCCATGCCTCTGGCGGATTTGCCCGACGGCGCTCCCCAAGTCGACGAGGAACCGCCGTTGCCTCCCGTCGTGCCGCCCACCGCGGGCAGTCCGGCTGATTCGTTGCGCAACTTCTGGAACGCCGGCAGCGGGTCGTTTTGACAACACCCTCCGCGCTGCGCATGGTCTAGCCGATGAAGATTTTTTCCGCCCGTCCCTCCCGCCGCAGGCTGGACTCCGCCGGCTACACGCTGTTCGAGATCATGCTCGTGCTCGGCATCATCGCCGTGCTGGTCGGTTCGGCCATTTATCTCCTGGTCGGCAACCTCGACGTAGCCAAGGAGGCGCGGGTCGATGCCGACATCCAGAGCATCAGCACGCAGTTGCGCGTTTACGAGATGCAGAACCTGCGACCGCCGACGACCTCGCAAGGCCTCGAAGCGTTGGTCAAGCCGCCCTCGGGCGATCCGGCCCCGCGCCGCTGGCGCCAGTTGCTCTCCAAGGTTCCGCTCGACCCGTGGGGCGAGCCCTACGTTTACTACTCCCCCGGCAAGAAAAACCCGAAGGGCTTTGACCTGATGTCCAAGGGGCCGGACCGGACCGAGGGCGGCGGCGACGACATCGGCAACGATCCCGGCAAATAGACGGCGGCGATGAAGACGACGCCCCGGCCAGCGGCGAGCGCCGGGACCGCGCGGCGGCACCCGTCCGCCTACACGCTCCTCGAGATCGCGCTCGTCGTGGCCATCATTGTCCTGCTGGTCGGCGCCGCCATTCCCCTCGTCTCCGGTTTCACCAAGGAGCAGCGGCTCCGCGAGGTCGCGCGCGAGTTGCTCGTGCTGGCCAAGACGGCCCGGACCGATGCAATGACGACTGGCCGGGTGTCCGAGGTGGTCTTTGGCCGGAAGGGATTTTCGCTTTTCCGCGGAGGCGAGGAGAAACCGTCGGAGACTTTTGCGCTGCCCCGCGGCATGGAGTATGCCTTGCGTCCGCTCGGGGCCGAGAAGCTGTTGCGTCCGGATGACCAGTCGTGGATATTCCGTCCATCGGGCTTGTGCGAACCGCTGGCCGTGCGGATGACCGAGGGCGACGCGTGGTTGGAGATCGAATTCGATCCGCTGACCGCCAGCCTTTCCGGGGAGAGTTTTTTCATCCCGTGAAGACGCGCGCCTTCACCCTGCTGGAAGTGCTCATCGCGCTGGCCATGTTTGTCCTCGCGGTCGGCGGACTCTCTGTCGCCATGGATCGGATTTTTTCGGCCAACATCGTGCTGCGCCGCGATACGGAAGTGCGGCAGCAGATCGAGTCGATCATCGACGAGAGCATGACCCTGCCGATCGAGACTCTCGAGCAGGGGAAGGAGACCGAGCCCGACCCGATGGGGGCCAAGTATTTCACCAAGGCCGAGCCGGCCGAGTTGGTCAACGCCGAGGACGAACCGCTCGAGCGCATGTGGTGGATCACCGTCCGCGGGGAGTGGATGGAAGGCCGCGAAAAGCAGGAATGGGAGGAAAAATTCCTCCGCTACCAACCGTGAAAAATCCTCGCCGCCCAACCGCCTGCGGGGCCTTCACCCTTTTCGAGATGGTCGTGGTCGTCGGCATCTTCATTCTGCTCGCCGGCGGCATCTACGCCACGGTCAACGCGGCCATCCGGGCGACGGCCACGCTGAGCGATGAAAACCTCGAGGGTCAGCGGCTCAACGCCTTCGTCACGCTCGTGCGCCGGACCCTCCACAACCTCCCCTCCACCACCCAGCTATCCGGCGGCGTCCGTTTGCAAGACGGCGAGCCCGTGCCGGAAATCGTCCTGCGCGATGCGCCGGGGGGTTTCGCTTGGGGGGCGGATGGCGATGGTGACGCCACGGTGTTCCTCGCTTCGCGGCCGCGGCTCGGCGGTGGGCGGGAACTCAGCCTGCTGCAACTGCCGGGCTCGCTGACCGAGTTGGAGCGGCGGGATGCGCTCGGTGGCGGCAAGTGGCTGCGGCTTCTCCCGGACCTGCGAAGTGCGACCTGGCGGTTCTACGACCCGGGCCAGCAGGACTGGGTCGAGGAATGGGTCGAGGGGTCGGAGCGTCCGCCGATGATTGAATTGAACCTCGAGATGCTCGGCGAGGAAACGCCGCGTCGTTACGTTTTCTGGCTGCCGGCGGTCAAAGAATACACGCCTCCTGCGACGGGGGCGGCACCGCCTGTCGAGGGAACCCCGGCCACGCCGCCGGAACAACCACCCGTCCCGTGAGCCACCTCCACCACAACCGTCGCCGCGGCGCGGCGCTCTTGCTCGTCCTCTGGGCCATTGCCATCATTTCTTTTGCCGTCGTCTGGGTCGCCAACGTGGTCAATCTCGAACTGGAAACCGGCACCTCCGAGGCTGCGGGTCTGCGCGCGCGGACCATCGCCCTCACCGGCGTCGCGCTCGGCTTGCATCCGGCGGTCAAACGTGACGACGAGGCCCTGCTCAAGCAGGATCTGGGCAATGGCGAACGCCTCGAGGTGCGCCTGCGCGGCGAGGGGGCCAGGCTCAACATCAACCAACTGCTCTCCCCGCCGGATCGCATCACGTTGAAAAATCTCTTCGCCCTCTGGGGCCTGCCGACCGACGAGGCGGACCGGCTGATCGATGCCCTTGTCGACTGGACCGACAAGGACGACCTGCGGCTTTTCAACGGCGCGGAACGTCCGGAGTATGAGGCGGCCGGGATCGCGAACGCGCCGTCCAACCGCCCCTTCCGCTCGGTCGCCGAAATGGCGGGGGTGCGGGGTATGGACGAAGTGGCCCGGCTCAATCCGGAGTGGCGTGACGCTTTCACCATCTTCGGTGATGGCAAGGTGGACGTGAATGAGGCTTCGAGCGAGATCCTGCAGGCGGCGGCCGGACTGACCCCGGAGATGGCTGACCAGATCGTGGCCTGGCGCTCGGGGCCGGATGGGATTGAGCCGACCGAGGACGACGTGCGCTTCAAGAGCATTGAGGAACTGGAGGGCTGGCTGGTCGCGTCCTCGCTGCCCGATGGTCAGGCGGCGGCCAAGCTGACCACCGAGAGCACGGTCAAAAGAATTGATAGCCGGGGCGTGGTGGGCGACCGTGCGTGGCTGATTTCCGTGGTCGCCGGTCCCTCCGAGGGCGGCACCCCGGCCAGCTATCTGCTATGGGAGGAACAATGACAACTTCGCGCCACAGCCGCCGCGGGGCCCTGCTGCGCCCGGTGGGCACCGGCTGGCAGCGCTGGGAGCAGAGGAGAAGGCCGTGTTAGCTTAACGGGGCTAAGACTGGACAGCTCAACGCAAAAGGCTCTGGGGAAAAGCGCTTTCGATTCACGTATTGGCTGAAACTGTGAGCTGTTCCTCCGCCCACCTTGCCACGAACATAAACAGCCTTTGTCCCGCTACCCAGCCGAAAGGAGCGGCA
>JBGSSV010000072.1:0-7047 GCA_041736875.1 Chthoniobacterales bacterium
TCGAACGGTGAAGTCGGCGGCGAAGCACGCGCGCCGCAAGGCCACGATGGCCGCCCAGGTCATGACCTCGTCGAGCACGGTGGTGATCAGCCCGCCGTGGACCACACCGTTCCATCCGGCATGTTCCGGACGCGGGGTGAAGTCCAACTCGACGCGGTCACCGCACTTGAAACTCCGCCCGCGCAGTCCGATTGGATTGTCGGCTCCGCACACGAAGCAGCCACGGCTCCACGGCAACGCAACTCGCTCGTCGCTCATGTTCTCGCCAAGGTTCGGTCTGGACGACTGGATCGATCGGAGACGCGGAAGGAGAGATTGGGGCCCGGGCGAGATCTGGGTGTGCTGGTCACAGGGTTGGGAACGGTGTCCCTTACATCGAGTCTAGCCACGCCGCCTCACCCGGGCCCAACATCCACGTCTGTCGTGCTCGGCAATCTAGCAGAGCAGGTGGGGCGTACCACTATGATTGTGCGATGTCCGTGCCGGTCCGGGCACGGGTCGAAATGAATGGTGCAAATGGACTGGTGTGGGGCTCGCGGGCCCCCGCGCCAGTGTCGGCACCAGGAGTGCCAAGTGGTTTGAAGAGCGCGGCTTTGCGCGCGCGCTGGTGCGCGGGAGTGAACGCGGGGTACGAGCCTCGACGCGCGGGGATCCGGACGTTGCGCCGCGGTCTCGGTCCTGCGGACCGGACGGGACCGGACCATCCTGACCACGCACACGGCCGAGTCTGCACACCCTCTTGCCACCGAGCGTGCAGCTTGCATCCCCGATCGGGCCGCGAGAACCGCGCCCGCATCCCACGCGCCGCGACGAACTACATGAGCCCCGTCTTGAGTCGCGCCTCGTCGCTCATCATGCTGCGATCCCACTGGGGCTCGAAGACCAGGTCCACCATCACACTGTCCACCGTGGGCAGCAGGCGCACCTTCTCCTCGACCTCGTTCTTGATCACGTCGCCCATGCCGCAACCCGGGGCGGTGAGGGTCATCTTGATGTCGACGTGGTGCTTCTTCGGATCGCTGGCCACCGGCTCGATGTCGCAGCTGTAGACGAGGCCGAGGTCCACGATGTTCACCGGGATCTCGGGGTCGTAGACATGCTTGAGCTGGGCCCAGACGTCATCCTCCTTGACCTCGCCTCCACCGCCCGAAGCGACCGGCGCAGGCACCGCCGGGGCCGCAGCGACCTCGAGTCCCAAGGCATCGGCGTCCGCCTCGGCGACGCGGGCCAAGCCGGTCTGCGTGGCCACGGTGTAAGTTCCGCCGAGCGACTGGGTGATGACGACCGGACTGCCCGCGACCAGCGTTGATTCCTCGCCGCTGGGAATCAGGATCACTTTGCAGTCGCGGGTCAGAGTAATTTCTCGATGGGTCATAAGGGGCAAATTATCCGCCCCCCGAAGGGAGTCCAATCAAATGGTTTCTCCGCACGGCCCGCCGGGTATAAGCTTCAAGGTTCTATGCGCTGCCAAACGCTCTGGGAGGCCAGGTGGATCTTGCTCGTGCTCGTGGTTCTGACCGCGGGGGCGTGGTTCGTCACGCCGTGGCTGGCCGTGGCCCCGGTTGCCATGCTGGTCTTCACCCTTTCGTTTTTTCGCGACCCGCGACGCGTCATCCCGGGCGGCGAGGGCGACGTCGTTTCGCCGGCCGACGGGCGGATCACGGATATCGTCGAAATCGAGGAGGACGAAGTGACGAAGGCACGCATGCGCCGGGTCGGCATTTTCCTCTCGGTCTTCGATGTGCATGTGAATCGCATGCCGCTCGCCGGGACGGTCACCTACAGCGCGAGCCGGGAGGGCAGCTATCATGACGCACGGAGTCCCCTCGCCTCGACGCACAACACCGCGCGGACATGGGGCCTCGACTGTGGCGGGCACGCCGTGGTCGTGCGGCAGATCACCGGAGCCATTGCCCGCCGCATCGTGCCGTGGGCCAAGGTCGGAGACCAACTCGGCCGCGGCCAGCACTTCGGCATGATCCGCTTCGGATCGCGGACGGAAATCTACCTGCCGCCGGGCTGGCCGCTTTGCGTCGCGATCGGGGAGCATGTGCGCGGCGGCTCCAGCATCATCGCCCGGGTGGCCGCGCCCGACCAACCCGCACGGAGGGACCAGCCATGAGCGACGAAAACCATCAGAACAACCACGGGCCGAAGATTTATCTCCTGCCCAACTTGATGACCGCGGGGAACCTTTTCTGCGGTTTTGCCGCCATCCTCAACATCCTCGATGCCGTCATCCAGATGAACTCGGGGCTCGATCCGGCGGCGAAGATCTACGCGGCCATCTGGTTCATCCTCGGCGCCTGCATCTTCGACCTGCTCGACGGGCGGCTGGCCCGCCTGGGCGGGAACGAGAGCGCGTTCGGGCGGGAGTTCGACTCGCTGGCCGACATCGTGTCCTTCGGCGTCGCGCCCGCGCTGCTCACCTTCCACATCGTGCTGCGCGATTTCGACCGCTACGGCCTGCTCATCGCCTTCGTCTACCTGGCCTGCGGTGCGCTCCGCCTCGCGCGGTTCAACTGCGTGGCGGCCCAACCCGACGCGGACAAGGGGACCAAGGATTTCGAGGGCTTTCCCATCCCGGCCGCGGCGGGACTCATTGCGTCTCTGACCCTCGGCATGCTCTGGCTGGATGCCGGATCGAAGCCGATCGGGCCGTGGAAATACGCCTTGCCACCCCTCATGCTCTTCCTCTCGTTCATGATGTTCAGTCGCGTGAGCTACCCGAGTTTCAAAGGCGTCAACTGGCGCACGCGGCGGTCCATCCCGAAGTTCATCGGCATCATCGTCGTGCTCATCTTCACCGCGATGAACTACGAGTGGATGCCGGCGGTGCTCTTCGTTGCCTACCTGCTTTACGGACTGGCCCGTCCCCTCATTTCCCACGCATGGCGCAAGGAAATCGAGGTGGAAGACGAAGACGAGGACGCGGAAAACAACCGCGCCTGATCAGAACGGGATGTCGTCGTCGGCTGGCTCGCCGGCCGGTTCGGACTGAGCGGCGGGCTTGGCCGGACGAGAACTGCCCGAGGGCGAGCGACCACCGCCACCGCCTTCACCACCGCCAGCACCGCCGTCGCGGGAGCCGAGCAGTTGGAAATTTTCGCAAACCACGCGGAGCTTCGAACGCTTCTGCCCCGTCTGCTTGTCGTCCCATGTGTCAAGCTGCAGGCGCCCCTCGATGAAGACCGGGCGGCCTTTCTTCAAGTATTCCCCGGCTACCTCGGCCTGACGCCCCCACATGGTCACGTCGACGAAGGTGACTTCCTCGCGTTTTTCCCCGCCGTCGGTCGTGTAGGTGCGGTTGACCGCGAGGCCGAGCTCTGCCACGGCGGTTCCCTTGGGGGTGTATTTGACCTCGGGATCGCGGGTGCAGTTGCCGAGGAGGATAACCTTGTTGTAGGAGGAAGCCATAATGGTGGGACGAAGGCGGGAGCCGCTCAGGCCGCTTGGGCGACGGGCTTGAGTTTCTGGTAATGCTGCAGATGAATGGCCGGGTCGAGTTTCCACTTGGCGCGGATCCCGTCGATCTGTTCTGGCGTGGCGTGAACGACAACGTTGACGTAGTAGCCGGCCGTCTGCTTGCGGCTGGGATAGGCGAATTGGCGCTTCTCCAGGCGTTGCACCTGCTCGACTTCCACTTTGGCCGTCTTCAGTTCTTTCTCCACCGCCTCGATCAGGTCGTTGGCCGATTCTTCTTTGCCCTTGGTGTTCAGCACCAAGAGAATTTCATAGCGTCGATTGGTCATAATCCTTCTTTATTGAATTCATTCATCGCCGCGGCAAGCCCGTATTTCAAAATATGACGAATTGCCCCGGCCGCGCGATCCAGCGCGGAGGGCAGTTTTTCCTCCTCGGCGGGGGTGAAGCGGCCGAGCACATGGTCGTGCAGGCTGACCTGCTCGGGGGGGTCGCCGATCCCGATGCGCAGGCGCGGAACCGCCTCGGCAGCGAAATGCGTGAGGACGGATTCCAGTCCGTTGTGTCCGCCCGGGCTGCCGCCGGGGCGCAGTCGCAAACGCCCGAAGGGCAGCGCCGCATCATCCAGCACGATGAGCACCCGCTCGCGGGGGATCTTGTGGAAGTCGGCCAGCGCGCGCACGGCCACGCCGCTGAGATTCATGAAGGTGGTGGGCTTGAGCAGCCACGCCCCCGGGTAGGGCGCCACGAAGCCCTCGAAACGCACCTGCTCGCGGAAGGGTTCCTCCGGACCGAGCGCGTCGAGCGCGAGCCACCCGATGTTGTGGCGGGTGCGTGGATAGCGCTCGCCCGGATTGCCCAAGCCCGCGATGAGCCAGGGACCGGCTGTTGCTTCCACCGCGGCAGGCACCGCAGGAACCTAGCCTTTCTTGGTCTCGGCCTCGGCCTCTTCGGTCTTTTTCTCGCGAATGACCTCGGGTTCGGTCGGGGCGCCTTCCGCCGCGGCGGAGGCGGTCTCGTCGACAACCTTGGGTTCGGAGACGAGGAAAACCGTCACCTCGGGCTCGGCCACGTAGGTCACGCCGGGAAGGGCGGGCAGCTGGGAAACGTGGAGAGATTCGCCCAGATTGAGCGCGCTCACGTCCACGCGAATCATTTCCGGCAGATCCTTGGGCAAGCATTCCACCTCGATCATGCGCAGGCTCTGCTCGAGCAGTCCTCCGAAGTTTTTCACCCCGTTGGCTTCCCCGACCGGCTCGATCACGACTTCGGCCACGAGCGTCTCGTTGACCGAGACGGCTTGGAAGTCCACGTGGAGAACGGACTGGTTGACCGGATGGTGCTGCACCTCGTTGATCAGCGCGAGCCGGGAAGCGGGCTTGCCGCTCTCCTCGATCTCGAGGTTGACCAGGATGTTCTCGCCGACCGTGTGGGAGAGAAGGGTGTCAATGGCCCGGCGATCGATTTGCAATGGCGTCGGCTCGACGCCGCTGCCGTAAAGAATGGCCGGAACGGCCTTGGTGGCCTTGATTTTTTTGACGGCGTTGCGACCGAGGGCGGAGCGGAGCGTGGCCTTTAAGCTGACTTGATTCGACATAGGGTCGGTGACGCTACGCAGATTGTCCGCTGATTTCAAACAAAGAAGTGACGGACTCGTCGTCATGGATGCGCTTGATCCCCTCGCCCAGCAGGCTGGCCACCGAACAAACGGTGATCGGACACCCCTCCAAAGCGGGCACTGGAACACTGTTCGTCGTGACCAATTCGCGCAAAGAGGTGTCCCGCAAACGCTCGGCCGCCGGTCCGGTCAGCACGGCGTGCGAAACCATCGCGTAGACGTCCCGCGCCCCGGCCTTGCGGAGAATGCGGGCCGCCCCGGCGAGCGTTCCGGCCGTTTCGGTCAGGTCGTCGACCAAGAGCACATTCTTGCCCTCGACGTCGCCAATGACGTGCTGGGCTTCGGTCTCGCTCGCGCTGATCCGCCGCTTGACCACGATGGCCAAGTTGGACTGCAAAGCTTGGGCGTAGGCCGAGGCCATCTTGACCCCGCCGACATCGGGCGAGACGACCACGAGGTCGGTCAGATTTTTCGCCCGGATGTATTTAATCAGCACCGGTGCGGCGTAAAGATGGTCCATCGGGATGTCGAAGAATCCCTGCAACTGCTGGGCGTGCAGGTCCATGGTCAGGACGCGGTTGACCCCGGCAGCCACGAGAAGGTTGGCGACCAACTTGGCCGTGATCGGCACGCGCGGCTGGTCTTTACGATCCTGCCGCGCATAGCCGAAAAACGGCAGCACCGCGGTAATCCGCGCCGCGCTGGCCCGGCGGGCCGCGTCCACCATGATGAGCAGTTCCATCAAGTTCTGGTTCGTCGGCGGGCAGGTCGGCTGGATGATGAAGAGGTCGCGGCCGCGGATGTTCTCATTGATGCGGACGAACGTTTCGCCGTCGGGAAAGGAGCTGACCGTGGCGTCCGTCAGCGGCACCCCGATGTAATCCGCGATCTCTCGCGAGAGCTCCGGATGGGCCGTGCCGGAGATCAGTTTCATTTCAGGTGTGGCGCGCAACATAGACGGGGAGGTTCCACGACGAGGGGCGGGTCTTGCAATTGCAAAAACCTCCGCGGCAGTAAAGTATCCGCGTCATGCCCACCGCATCCGCTTCGCTGCGCGACCCGCACGCGATCCTCGCCCCGCTCGGGCTGCCCCTCAGCCCGGTCGTGGCGGCCTTCGTGCGAGAGCTGGCACCGGTGAGCGACGCCACCCTTGAAGCCATGGCGCGGCGGGCGGGGGCGCTTTCCCGCCGGCACTTCGGCCGGGCCATGCGTCTTTTCGCCCCGCTCTATCTCTCGAACGAGTGCATCAACAGCTGTTCCTATTGCGGATTCTCCCGCGAGAATGCCATCCTTCGCGTCACCCTCGAGGCCGAACAAGTGCGGGCCGAGGCCCGACACCTGGCGAGCGAGGGCTTTCGCAACATCCTCCTCGTCGCGGGCGAACACCCGAAGTTCGTCTCGAACGGCTACCTCGAGGAAATCATCCGCCTGCTCGCGCCGGAGATTCCCTCGATCTCGATCGAAGTCGCACCGATGGAAACCGCCGACTATGTCCCGCTGGTCCGGGCCGGGGCCGAAGGCTTGGTGGTTTATCAGGAAACCTACCACCGCCCGACCTATACGGCCTTGCATCTGGCCGGACCGAAAAAAGACTTCGACTGGCGCCTGGCCTGCCCGGAGCGCGGCCATGCCGCGGGCTTCCGCCGCATCGGCATCGGCGTTCTGCTCGGACTGTGGGACTGGCGCGAGGAGGCCATCGCGCTGGCCGCGCACCTCGACCACCTGCAGCGGACCTGCTGGAAGTCGCACCTGACCATCAGCCTGCCACGGTTGCGCCCCGCCGCCGGAGGCTTCGCACCGACCCACCCGGTGAGCGACCGGGATTTCGTCCAACTGCTCTGCGCCTTCCGCCTGCATTTCCCCCGGGCTGGCTTTGTCCTCAGCACACGTGAGCCCGCCGACCTGCGCGATGCGCTCGCGCCGCTCGGCGTGACCCTCATGAGCGCCGGCAGCCACACCGAGCCCGGCGGTTACACCGGACTCGGGCGCGACAACCTCCACCTGAC
>JBGSSV010000101.1:0-3772 GCA_041736875.1 Chthoniobacterales bacterium
CGATGTTTTGCGCGTTGCGCCGGTTCTTGGCGTCGGTGGCACCACCGGTGATGTCGGAGATGTTCGGAATGGCAATCGCCGCGATGACCGCGATGACCGCAATAACGACGAGGAGTTCCACAAGGCTGAAGCCCTGTGCCAGTATTGATTTGTTAGGTGATTTCATAACGTGGCGAGGATACGGCCGATGTTGTAAATACCGCAAATTCAACGATCTGGTGTTTTGTCGTAGGGTAAACCTGTATTTGGCGATGGGGTGGTTTTGGCGCTACTCGGCCATTTGCTCCGCCCACAACGCAGCGCCCGCGTGGGCAACGTGACCTCTCCCTTTTGCTGAAGTTTCGGCACACTACCGCCGCTTACGGCTGAATGCTCCGCGCCCCGCGTTGCCAAGTGAAGTAGGACCAGACCCAGTGAAGGATGACGCTGGCGCGATTTCTCATGTTCATGAGGAAAATCAGATGAACGAAGATACACATCAGCCACGCGGGAAATCCCCGCAGGCGCAGACCGGATGAGCTGACCACTGCCGCCTTGCGTCCAATGGTGGCCATCGTGCCTTTGTCCCAATAGACAAAGGCCGGCCGGGTTGCAGTCTTGTCCTCGGCAATAGTGAGCTTGGCGATGCATTGGCCCATTTGGATCGCAGCCGGCGACACCGCGGGGACGCGCGCGCCCTTCGGATCGGTCAGGGCCACAAGATCGCCGGCGGCGAAGACTTCGGGGTGACCCGGCAGACTGAGGTCCGGCAGCACTTCGATGCGGCCACTCCGGTCCAACGGAATCCCGGCCAGCGTGCGCGTCAACTCGCTGGCCTCCACACCCCGGCGCCCCAGATGATGAAGTCGGACTCGAGGCGTTCGTGGGCCATTTGCAAGTAGCCTTGACCCACTTCCTTGACCGGTGAGTCCAGGTGCACAGTGACCCCCATGCTCGACAAGCGCTCGCGCGTGTATTCGGACAGGCCTCCGGGGAACATCGGCAAAAGTTTCGGGCCGGCCTCGACCAGACGCACTTTGGCCCCGGATGGGTCGATGCGCTGGAAAGGCTGGCGCGCCCGGCTTCTTTTTGCGATGACGTGGCGGTGAGCCACGCCCTTGTTTCGTTGCTGGCCTTCGCCGTCATTTTTGCGGGCGCGCTCATCGGGTTCGTGCTTCAGCGGAAACTTCCGGTGCATCACCTGAGCAGCGAGTCGAAGGACACAATCAAACTCGCCGCCGGACTCATCGCCACGCTCTCGGCCATGGTGCTGGGCTTGTTGGTCAGCTCGTCGGCTACCACCTTCCGCAATGCCAGCGACGGCATCACCTCGAGCGCGGCCCAAGCCATCCTGCTCGACCGCCTGTTCGCGGCCTACGGTCCGGAAACGCACCAGCTGCGGCAGGATCTGAGAACATCGGTGCGCAACGCCATCGCCGTGATCGAACTCGGCCGGGCCGACGCCGGCGGGGAGGAGACACCAGCCGAGCGGGGTGACTTGATTGTCGGTCTGGTCGACCACGTTCGCCTGCTGCAGCCGCAGACGGAACTCCAGCGGTCGCTGCAGCCCCGCGGGATCGAGCTGGCGCAGGATCTGCTCGAGGCGCACTGGCGGTTGCTCGAAGGCAACGCGGATCAACTGCCGGTGGCACTCCTGACCGTTCTCCTGCTCTGGCTGGTCATCCTCACCATGACCTACGGCCTCTTCGCGCGTTGCAACGCGACCCTGCTCGTCATTCTTCTCGTTTGCTCGCTTTCCCTCGCCGGTGCCATTTTCCTCATCGAGGAAATGTCTCATCCGCTAGAGGGCCTGGTCAGGGTGTCCACCGCGCCGTTGGAAAATGCCCTCACGCGCATGGGCGAGAGCACCCGCTGAGGTTGGCGGCCCTACTTGTCCGGCGTCTTTTCGAGGTGGCCGCCGAACTGGTAGCGCATGGCCGAGCAGACCTTGTCGGAGAAAACCGTTTCCTGCGAACGGAAGCGGGCGTAGAGCGCCGCGCTGAGGACGTCGGCGGGGACGCCTTCCTCGATCGCGGCCATGATGGTCCAGCGGCCCTCGCCAGAGTCGGAGACGCGGCCGGAGAACTGCTTGAGGTCGGGATCCTGCGCCATGGAAATGGCGATGAGGTCGAGCAGCCAGCATTGGACCACGCTGCCGCGGCGCCAGAGCTCGGCGATTTCGCCGATGGGCAATTGGTAGTCGAGGTCGTTGCTCAGCCGCGGGGCGGTTTCCGCGTCATGGCTGACGGGACGCGAGTCCACGTCGGCGTTCTTCAAAATGTCGAACCCTTCGGCCAGCGCGGCCATCATGCCGTATTCGATGCCGTTGTGGACCATCTTGACGAAGTGCCCGGCACCGGCTGCGCCGCAGTGCAGGTAGCCGTTCTCCGAAGTGCCACCGAGCTTCTCTCGTCCGGGGGTGCGGGCGAGATCACCGCGTCCCGGGGCGATGGTTTTGAAAATGGGATCAAGGTGGGTGACCGCCTCCGTGTCGCCGCCGATCATGAGGCAATATCCTCGCTCGAGTCCCCAGACCCCGCCGCTGGTGCCGCAGTCGAGGTAACGGATGCCCTTGGGGGCGAGGGCGGCGGCCCGGCGCCGGTCGTCGCGGAAGTAGGAGTTGCCGCCGTCGATGAGAATGTCGCCCTGCCCGAGGTGCGGCACGAGGTCTTGGATGACCCGGTCGGTCACCGCGGCCGGGACCATGATCCAAGCGGCCCTAGGTTTCTCCAGTTTGGCGGCGAATTCCTCGAGCGAAGCGGCTCCGACGGCGCCCTCCTTGACCAGATCGGCCACGGCCTCCGGATGGGTGTCGTAGACGACGCAGGTGTGTCCATTGCGCATGAGGCGGCGCACAATGTTGGCGCCCATGCGGCCGAGTCCGATCATTCCAAGTTGCATAAGGTTCTGTGGTTTGAGTCTCAGGCGGTCCAGAGGATGCCACCCGACTTGATTTGCAGGGTGGACGGTAGAAGCTTCAGGCGCAAGGTTTCGGGTGCGGCGGCTGCGGTGGCAGGCGTGGGCAACGATTCGATTTGTGCCTTCAATTCGTCCTCGAGTTCGAGCGCGGCGGCTTCAGCCGCAGCCAATTTTTCCTGGGCCGTGCCGACGTCAGCGCTCTGCTTCATCGCACGGGTGGCCCCGCGGGCGGCGGTGCCGGCCCGCGAAATGTTGCCGAGGCTGGCGGCCTTGCGCCCGAAGAGGGCTCCGAGGATGGTCGTGCCGACGCTGATCGCCGTCTGGATCTGCGCTGCATGGGCTTGCGAGGATTCGCGGGCCACCGCCTCGCGGGCGCGGGCGACTTTCTCTTCGGCTGATCGTGTTCGCGCGGCGAACTTCTCCCGCAGCTTGCGCACGGTCGCGTCCCGCTCCTCGCGGGCGGCCTGCTCGAGGCGCAGGCGGAATTCCCCGGCCGTCTCAAAGGGCGTGCCGCTGACCGAGCCGGACCGAAGGACCGGAACCTCCAGTGCTTCGCCGAGTTTGGTTCGCGCCTCGGCCAGCCAGGATTGCTGTGCGGCCGCGGTCAAGGCCGGTGCGGGGGCTGGAGCAAACATCGGTCCGGCGTGGGGCAGTGGCGGGGCAAAGTCGTCCGGCGACCCAGCAACACGTGCGTGAGACCATGAAGGCTGCCCGCGGGGGTCAAGCGGGACGCTGACCACCACCTCGGCGGAGGCTTCGGCCACGGGGCGCCGCGAGGCGAAGGTTCCCTCGATGACCAGTCCGAGCGACGGCTGCAGCGTCGCGGCAACCGGAGCATCGAGCGCCGCCCTCTGCCATACGCCGGGCTCCGCGG
>JBGSSV010000192.1:0-3189 GCA_041736875.1 Chthoniobacterales bacterium
GTCGCGGGCGGCCTTGGGGGCGGACGTGCGGTCCGTCTACAACGCATGCCCGCAACGGGTGCTCTGCATCGCCTTTGCCGCCGACAAAGTGGTCCCCTTCTCCCGCGCCGCGGAGATCGTGGCCGGCCGCCCCGCGGCGAAGCTGGTCGTCCTGCCGGGCGGCCATCTGGCCATGCACACTGATCCCGAGCCGTTCCGCGATGCGGTGGCAGGATTCATGGCGAATCATGGCGAAATTGTCACACCGACCGGGCTGGACAGCAGTCAAAGCTCCCCTTAGGTCTCGCCCACGATGCAAACACTTCGTCTTGAGCAGGGAATGACCCCAAGTCCCCTCCGCGGCGAGCGGAGTCGCGGCTGAGCCATGGCACTTTCCGTCGACGACCGGCGCGGCGTGGAGACGATCTACCGCCGCTGGGCTCCGTTCTATGACACGGTTTTCGGGACGGTCTTTGAGCGCGGGCGCCGCGCGGTGGCGGCGGCCACGGGGCACATCGGGGGCCGCGTGCTCGAGGTGGGGGTGGGCACGGGCATCTCGCTGCCCTATTACCCGGACCATTGCCGGATCATCGGAGTGGACATTTCCTCCGAGATGCTGGAGAAGGCGCGCCGGCGGGTGGAAGAGCTTGGGCTGCGCCATGTCGAGCGACTTGCGGTGATGGATGCCGAGCGACTGGAATTTCCGGACGGATCGTTCGACGCGGTGGCGGCCGTCTGCGTGGTCAACACCGTGCCGCATCCGGAGGCCGCGATGGAGGAGTTCGCGCGGGTCCTGCGCCCGGGCGGCGAGATTATCCTTCTGAGCCGCGTGGGGGCCGACGGAGGGGTGCGGCGGGCGGTGGAGAAGATTCTCCAACCGGTGGCGTCCCGGCTCGGGTGGCGGTCGGAATTTCCCTGGGAACGATTTTCGGGCTGGATTTCCTCCAGCCAGCACGACATGGCGGCCTGTGAGCGGAGCCCAATGCCGCCGTTCGGCCACTTTTCACTCCTCCGCTTCCGCAAACTTCCGGCTTCGGCCACCTAACCAACCACCACCCGACACCATGACCGAAAAACAAGGATTCCTCGCCACCCTCAAGGAACTGCGCTGGGACGACCATCGGTATTATCATCACAGTCGCATCAACCAGGCCCTGCACCTGCTCAGCGCGCTGAGTTTCGTCGTCGCCTACGTGCTGTTCTGGAGTCATCCGGCCGTCGCGGTGCTGCTGGCCTGGCTCATCGGCATGACCAGCCGCCAAGCCGGGCACTTCTTCTTCGAGCCGCGCGATTACGACGATGTCAACGCGGCAACGCACGACCACAAGGAAGAGATCAAGGTCGGCTACAATCTGCAGCGCAAAGTCGTGCTCATGTTACTTTGGTTGGTCTCACCGCTCGTCCTGTTCTTTGATCCGACCCTCTTCGGGCTCTTCCGCGCACCGGCCACTTTTGTTGGCTTCCTCGACAACGTGGCCATTCTCTGGCTGGCCGTCGGCGTCGGTGGCCTCCTCTTCCGCACGGTGCAACTGTTCTTCATCCGCGACGTGCAAACCGGTCTGGCTTGGGCGGCGAAAATCCTCACCGACCCGTTCCACGACATCATGCTCTATTGGAAGGCCCCGCTCCACCTCCTGCGCGGCGAACTGATCGACCCGATGCATCACGTGCGCGACGGCCACGTGGCGGCGAACGACGGGGAAACGGACAACGGCGAGCCGGTGCCCAGCGGCAGCACGTCCTGAACCTACCCCCGCCCCTGCCGGGCGAACATCGCGCTGAGCGTCTCGCCAAGCAAGCGCCGCTTGAGCGGCACGGCGCCCGGACGCTGGTCCGTCCAAAACCACCCGTCCTCCCGCATGGCCGCAGCAGCCGCGACGAAACGGCCAGCCACTGCGTCGAAATCCTCCTCGGTGTAGTCCAGGCAGAAGATGAGACGGCCGGTGCCGGTCCAGGGCAGCGCAAGGCCTTCGGCCCGCAGGTAAAATTGCAGCATCCAGTTGTAGCGCGAGGGCGCGTCGTAAAGGACGGTCCAGACCGACGACATGTTGGCCACCCGCACCGGCAGATTTTCCGCTCCGAGCAGGTGGTTGAGCCGCGCCGCCCGCGCGTCCCATGTGGCGTCAAGGCCCTCATAGAGCGCGCGGATCTCCGGCGATTCGAGGCGGTCGAGAAACTCGGCCATCGCACCCATCACCGCGGGGTGCGAATTGAACGTGCCGCGGGCAAAGCAAATGTCGGCCGGACGGTCCTCGCGGTAGCGGCGCATGAAGGCGCTGCGACCGCAGAGCACGCCGACCGGGAGTCCGCCGCCGAGTGTCTTGCCGTAGGTCACCAGATCCGCCCGCACCCCGAAGTATTCCTGCGCCCCGCCGGGCGCGAGACGGAAACCGAGGAAAACCTCGTCGAAGATCAGCACGATCCCGCGCTCTTCGCACACCTCGCGGAGCGAGCGCAGCCAGCGGGTGTAGGCCGCGCGATCGAAGGCGGCCCGGCGCCCGTTGCCGACCAGCGAGGCGTCGGTCGGAGCACCCGCGTTCGGGTGCATGCCTTGGAGGGGGTTGACCAGCACGCAGGCGATGTCGCGCCGCGTGCGCAGCACGTGCAGGGTCCGTTCGGACATCTCGGCCAGCGTGTAGGTCTCGCGCGCGGTGGTCGGATTGCCCGGCCCCGGCTGCACCTCGCCCCACCAGCCGTGGTAGGCCCCGCAGAAGCGCACGAGGTGTGTCCGCCGCGTGTGGTAACGCGCCAGCCGCACGGCCTGCATCACCGCCTCGGTCCCCGACATGTGGAAGGACACCTCGTCCAGCCCGGAAATGGTGCGCAGCCGCGCAACGTTCGATGCGACCAGCGGATGGTAGGGCCCGAGGACCGTGCCCACCTCGCGCACGCGCTCCCAGCCGCGCTCGACGCAGGACTTGTAGAAGTCATGGCCGAGAACATTGACCCCGTAGGACCCGGCCACATCATAGAACCGGTTGCCGTCCAGATCCGTCAGCATCCGGCCCTCCGCACTGCGCAGAAAAGCCCCCGCGCCGAGGTGCTCCGCGGTCACTTTGCGAAAGGGGAACGGCACGCGGTAGCGGTCGGTGAACTGCAGGTCGGAGATGCCCTCCTGCGCCTCGGCCGTGGCCCGGCGGGTCTGCGGGAAGCGCTCGCGATAAAGCTCGGACAGCCGGGCGAAGCCGGCGCGTCGCCGCCCGACCACGT